>NZ_JAPDCI010000009.1:142343-180234 GCF_027705905.1 Aeromonas sp. Y293-4
CGACGAGCTACCGAGCTGCTCCACCCCGCGTCCGAATTGTCACCCTCAAGCCGAGCAGTAGCTTGGTGGCGTTTGTCTGCCTTCGACTGTTTACACAATCGCAAGCTGACGAAAGAGTTGGTTGCGGGGGCCGGATTTGAACCGACGACCTTCGGGTTATGAGCCCGACGAGCTACCGAGCTGCTCCACCCCGCGTCCGAATTGTCACCCTCAAGCCGAGCAGTAGCTTGGTGGCGTTTGTCTGCCTTCGACTGTTTACACAATCGCAAGCTGACGAAAGAGTTGGTTGCGGGGGCCGGATTTGAACCGACGACCTTCGGGTTATGAGCCCGACGAGCTACCGGGCTGCTCCACCCCGCGTCTGAGGTCGCCAATAATAGGCGCCAGCGCACAGATTGCAAGTAAATATCTCAAAAAAAGTTTATTCGTAGATTAATCGGACAAATAGTGCGGTCATTAGCAGCATCATGCTGTTTTTTCAGGCAATCGAGTCCTTGCCAGGCATCCGGCACTACACTCAATAAGGTGAACACTCCTCATTTTGGGTAGGTAGAATATGCGCATCTCCGCCGGTCACTGCCGTCAGTTGGGGGCCACACCCGACAGTCACGGCGTCAACTTCGCGATCTGGGCACGCCTCGCCAGCCGGGTCGAACTGCTGCTCTTCGCAAGCGCAGACGATGCGACCCCCGAGGTGATCCCCCTCTCCCCGCGCCTAAACCGCACCGCCTACTACTGGCATATCCATGTGGAGGGGATCTCGGTCGGGCAGCGTTACGCCTATCGCATTCAGGGCCCATGGCGCCCATATGGCGGCACCCGCTTCGATGCCGAGAAGGTGTTGCTCGACCCTTACGGCCGCAGCATCGAGCTTGGCGCCAATTACGATCGATGGGCGGCGGCCCGTCCAGGCAGCAATCTGGCTTGTTGCGCCAAGAACAAGGTGGTCGATACTCGCCACTACGACTGGGAAGGAGACAAACTGCCCGCTCACTCCCTCTCCCGCTCAGTGATCTACGAGCTGCATCTGGGGGGCTTTACCAAGTCCCCGAGCTCCGGGGTCGATCCGGCGCTACGTGGCACCTATCTCGGACTGATTGAAAAGATCCCCTATCTGCAATCTCTCGGCGTCACCGCCGTCGAGCTGCTGCCGGTGTTCCAGTTCGATCCTCAGGATGCGCCCAAAGGACTCTCCAACTACTGGGGTTACAGCCCCATGTCCTTTTTCGCCCCCCACGCCCAATACGCCTGCGGCGATGATCCGATGACCGAATTTCGCGACATGGTCAAGGCGCTGCACAAGGCCAATATCGAGGTGATCCTGGACGTGGTTTACAACCACACCGCCGAGGGGGGTGATGATGGCCCCACCTTCTCGTTTCGCGGCATCGACAACGAGGCCTACTACATCCTCGACAACAACCAGAAGGACACCAACTATTCGGGCTGCGGCAACACCTTCAACGGCGCCCATCCGGTGGTGCTGCGGATGATCATGGACAGCCTCCACTTCTGGCGTCAGGAGATGCACGTCGATGGCTTTCGGTTTGATCTGGCTGCCATTCTGTCGCGGGATGAATCGGGTCAGCCGCAGGCCAATGCCCCCACTCTACGCACCATAGATACCGACCCCAACATCGCCGACATCAAGCTGATTGCCGAAGCCTGGGACGCGGGGGGACTCTATCAGGTGGGGTCACTGGCCGGCGCCCGCTGGCGTGAGTGGAACGGCCAGTTCCGGGATGATGTGCGCCGCTTCCTGCGCGGGGATGACAACAGCGTCACCGCCTTTGTCGAGCGGCTCTGCGGCAGTCCCGACATCTACCACTATCACCACGCCGATCCCGAGAAGAGTATCAACTTCGTCACCTGTCACGACGGTTTTACCCTGTGGGACTGGGCCAGTTACAACAGCAAGCACAACGAGGCCAACGGGGAGGAGAACCGTGACGGCTGCGATCACAACTTCAGCTGGAACCACGGCCATGAAGGGGTAACGGAAGATCCCCAGATCAACGCCCTGCGGATGCGCCAGGCCAAAAACATGATGGTGGCGACCCTGCTCTCGGTGGGCTCCCCCATGCTGCTGATGGGGGATGAGCTGCTGCGCACCCAGCGGGGTAACAACAACGGCTACTGTCAGGACAATGCCACCTGCTGGATGAACTGGCTGCCCAATGCCCGCAGTCAGGAGATGTTCCGCTTTATGAAGGAGCTGATCCAATACCGCAAACACCTGTTCCAGCGCCCGGAGCAGGAGAGCATGCCGCTGTCGCTCACCGAGATCCTGCGCCACAGCGAGATCTGCTGGCACGGGGTCAACGCCGGGCAACCGGATTTCAGCCCCCACTCCCACGCCATCGCCATGTCGGCGCTGTCGAGCGAAACCAAGCTGGCGCTCTATGTGCTGTTCAACGCCTACTGGGAGCCCCTCACCTTCAACCTGCCGAGCCCGCCAAAGGGGGTCGGCGGCTACTGGCGGCGGATCCTCGATACCGCCCTCCCCTCGCCGCAAGATATCTGCACCTTCGGCATGCCGCTGGAGGGATTGACCCGCGAATATCTGGCCCAGCCGCGCAGCAGTTGCCTCTTTATCTGCGGGGCCGACGATTTCTATTGATCGATTGCTGTGAATTGATAGCAGCGATACCTGCAAGCCAGATATGGAAAAGCCCCGAGTGTTGGCTCGGGGCTTTCTCTTTTCAGCGCCAGTGTCAGATCAGCTGGTGCAACACGCTGGTAGCGGCAATCTGGGCGATCAGCAGGCCACACAGGGAGGTGGAGACCACCACAGGCGCGGTATCACGCTGTAAGTAGAGCGGGCTGAACCAGAGCAGCAGAGAGGCCACCAGCAACGCTGCCTGGGTCACCACCGCCGGGATCAGGGCATCGAGATTGGCCTCACTCCCTTGCCAGCCCACCAGCACTGCCAGCCAGACAAGGCTGGCCATCGCCCCCACCAGACCGGCCAGTGGCAACAGGGTGTTGAATGCCTTGAGACGATGACGGGCCCGCAGCAGCATCAGGTGGGCAAAGGCCGCCCCCAGCATCGCCATCTGCAGTAGACCGCTCACCCAGCCCTGCAGTTGCAGCAGCCCGATGCCATAGAGAGCGAGCGGCAACGCCGGTAGCCAGAGCAGTGTCGAGGGGACTGAACGCTTGCCCTCCAGCCGTGACTGGGCCAACGACAAGCCAACCCCGAGCACCAGTGCGGCCCCACCACTCCAGATGAGCCAGCTGGCCGCCTTGGCCTCGACCGCAAGCATCAGGGAGAGGGCGGTAATGACCCAGATGGAGAAGAGCTGCTGACTGATGCGCGAGCGTTGGCCAGGGCAGATATCACCGCGCCACAGCACGATACCGAGGGCGATCAGGGCGCCAAGCGCCATCAATCCGGTGAGGGGAAAGAGCCAAAAAGGGAGTTGGACGAACACGATGCCTCCAGCAGTAAAGATTCGAGGTGCGCCACCGGGGCGCCAGAGAGGGGCGAGTATACCCAAACCGGCGGCTATCCCCAATCGCGACAAACAATCGTGGGCAAACAATCCGGGGCAATTTGCTGCCAGCAGAGCCCACCTTGAGGGGCGCCCTGCAGGCAGCCATATCCATAGTGACGGGATGCAGCGCTGGCTTTAGCCCTGACCGCGGGCCAGCGCCACCACCCGGGCAAACATCTGGCGGATCACCGGCGGAATATGTTCGGCGCCGAGCCGCTCTGCCTCTTCCACCACCGCCAGCGCCATTCCCGGCTTGCTGCGGTGATGGATAGCCTTGTTGATGATGTGACTGGCACTCCACATGGCGCGCCCGCCCACCCCGGCCTCGCGGCGAAACACAGCTTCAAAACCGTTGTGATAGAGGTAGTGCTCAATGTCTGCGGCAGGGAGCTGGGTCAGTCGGTCCCGTTCCCGCTCTCCCTTGAGCTGGCCCCGGGCCGAGGTGGCATACTTGAGCCCCGCCTCGTCGCCATCGGTCAGCAGGTGCCACTCGATGCCAAAATCTCGCGCCACCTTGATGAGCGGCGACTGGCCGCACTGGGCAAACTCGATGATCCGCACCCCTTCGGCCCGCAGACTGTAACCGCAGATCTGGGCCAGCTCGGAGAGCAGCCAGATCTCGGTCTCCCCCTCCACCAGCAGCCAGCAACGGGCAAACAGCGACATGGGGCGGTTGATCCGCACGTGGAAGGCGATCTTGCGCAGATCGTCGCTGCTGTAACGCTCGCCCCCCAGCTGGTGACAGAGGATATCCTGCTGACGGCGCACCAGCCGCCGCACCTGATTGAGCGGCAGGGAAGAGAGCAAGTCCCCCGAGTTGGTGGTGAGCAGCTTCTGGCCCGGCAGTTGTTCCAGCAGCCCCCACGCCAGCGCCAGCATGGTCGGGTGCAGCCGACTCTCCGGGTCCTCCAGGATCATGATGGGACGGGCCCCTTCCTCCAGCTCCCGGTTGCCCCGCGCTTGCAGCAGGGTAGCCGCCATCCCCGCCATCGCCAGCTGCAGCGCGCGGTTATCGGCGCGGCGCAGCAGGGTATGCAGGTTGCCCGGATTGCGCAATGTCATGGGGCGATTGATGATGTCGCGCTGACTGCGTGGCTTGTTCTTGATGGGGGCCAGGGCGTTGAAGTAGTGATCCATCAGCTGGCGCACCGCCTGCAACGCCTCTTTGAGCTCCGGCTCGCCGATCCGCTGGGGTTCGTCGATCAGCTTGTCCGCCAGCTCGCTCAGGCGATGCTCGGAGAGATCACCCCACTGCAATGTCTCCACCCCGTTGCGAGCGGTACGAGCGTCCCGCAGCCGGAACACCGGGTTCATGGTGATGAGCAGGCAGACCAGCTCGTGGGTATTGGCGATGGGCAAGCTCTTGCCTACCCCGTCGAGAAAGTCGTGAATGGTGAGCACAGAGCCATCCGCCTGCAGCTCGGCGCTGGCGCGATAGTGAATGCGGTGGAATTTGTCCTTGTGCAGCACCCAGGAGGGGCAAAGACGGGCCAGCCGACGGGAGTGCTGACACATCTGGGGTCTGTGCTCACTGAAGGTGAGCACCAGTTGCAGGTGGCGCGCTGGGGCCAATTCAGGATCTTCCGGTTGGTGAAAATCCTCGGCGGTGAACTGATAGGGCTCGGCATCCTGCCCCAGCAGACACCAGAGGGCGCGCAGCAGGCTCGATTTACCCCAGGTATTCTCGCCGATCAACACTGTGGTCTGATCCAGCCCGAGCGACAGGCGATTTATACCGCGAAAACCTTTGACTTCAATACGTTCCAGAAACATCCAGCCATGTCCACATCATTGTGATGGGGCAATAGTGGCAAAGTTACCGGAAAAATCCTATCGCAGGCGGGGCTTTTTCAACGTGAACTGTGAGGCACTGCAGGTTCGGGAGGGGTAACAACAGCGGTGCGATCTTGCGGGGCATTCCAGTGGCTGAACCAGAGATGACGGGTACGGATTTGACGTTTGCGATAATTCAATGGGCATTCCTTTCAATGGATAAGTGGTAGAGAGTACACCTCTTTTGCCCAAAGTCTCAGGGTTATCTGTGACGAGAAGATGACAATTGCGCCCGCCACTGCCCCGGCGTCAAACCAAACGCCTCGCGAAAACGATTGCCGAAATGGGCCTGGGAAGAGAAGCCACACTGACTGGCGATACTGGCCAGCGGCTCGGGGCCAGCCAACAGCTGCTTGGCCCGTTTGAGCCGCAGCCCAAGCAGATAGCGGTGGGGCGGGCAGCCGAGACTCTGGCCGAACATGCGGGCAAAGTGATACTCGCTCAGCCCCGCCTGCTGCGCCAGCTCTGCCAGCGTGACCGAATCGGCCAGATGGGCTTGCAGATACTCCTGCACCCGCTTAATCACCACGGGCGCCAGCCCGCCGCGCAGAGGCGGCAGACCGGGAGCCTCCTCGGTGTGGTGGCGGTAGGCGTGGAGGATCAACATCCAGGCGCCGTGGGAAAGCGCCAGCCGCTCGACCCCGTGCTGCCACTGCAGTTGCATCAACTGACGCTGCACCAGTCCGGCCGCCTGCGGATCGTCGATAAAGGTCTTGTCCACCAGTTGCAGGTGGCGCCCCTCCTTGTCACACGCCTCCTCGGCGATACGGGTGAGGTGAGCCGGGGTGAAGTAGAGATGAAAGAAGCGAAACTCTTCGCGCACCAGCCACTCGGATCTGTGGTGATCCGGCATGATGCACACCTTGCCGGTGCCGCCGTGGCCACCCGGCCCATCGAGTCGCTCGGTCTGCTCGCCTCCTTGCAGATAGACGCTCAGGGTGTGGTGGCCCGGCTTGTGATAGCGGGTCTGGTCATAGCAGTTGCGCCAACTGGCGACGCCAAGCCCGGGTTCGAGCCAGCAGGCGTCCTCCAGCCGGGCGCCGGTGCTGACCAGTGCATCAAATACCCCTGCTGTTTTCATTCGCCCCTGCCGCCTGTTACGGTTATGTGTACGGGTTATCCCGCTGCCATCCATCTTACTGACCGCGCCCGCAGATGACAGCGCAAGGCGATGAAAAACCGCAAGATGGTGCAATCCAGCCATCAGGGCTCGCCCCATAGTGGGTCATCTCTCCCTGACTCACCGGAACTGTGATGAATCTGATGCTCTATCTTGCCACCGTACTTATCTGGGGCAGCACCTGGATTGCCATCGCCTGGCAACTTGGCCCCATCCCCATCGAGGTGTCGGTGCTCTACCGATTCCTGCTGGCAGCAGTTGCGCTGTTTGCACTGCTCGCCGCCAGCGGCCGCTTTCCACGCCTCCCCTGGCACGGCCAGCGTTACGCAGCACTGCTCGGTGCCCTGCTATTTTCCACCAACTTTCTCTGCTTCTACCACGCCACCCGTTATATCCCGAGCGGCATGTCGGCAGTGATCTTCGCCAGTGCCAGCATCTTCAACGGCCTCAACCTCTGGCTGTTCGAGCGCAAGCGCCCCACCCTGCGCTGGTTGCAAGGCTCCTTGCTGGGGCTCTTTGGCACCCTGCTGCTGTTCTGGCCGGTGCTGGCGGATGCGCAACTGGGTGCAAACGGCTGGAAGGGGTTGCTGCTCGCCTGCGGCGGCACCCTCTGCTTTTCGCTGGGCAATCTGGTCTCAGCCCAGGGCCAGCGCCATGGCTACCACGTACTGCAACTAGTGCCCTGGGGCATGGTTTACGGCGTGGTGCTGCTGCTGGGCTGGGTCACATTGCTCGGGCAGCAACTGGTGGTGCCGACCGATGGCCACTATCTGGCGGCCATGGTCTACCTCGCCCTTTTTGGCTCGGTGATCGCTTTTACCGCCTACCTGACGCTGGTGGGGCGCATCGGTGCCAGCAAGGCCTCCTACGCCACCGTGCTCTTTCCGTTGGTGGCGCTTACCCTCTCCACCTTCTATGAAGGCTTTGTCTGGCAGCCGGTATCGGTGGCCGGAGTGGTGATCAGCCTGATCGGCAATCTGGTGATCTTCGCGCCGCCCTTGAGCGAATGGCGCATTCGACCGGCCAAGGCAGCAAACGACCCTTGCTCCTGAACCAGTCAGCCCCTAAGGTAGCGCTCAATCTGTGACGATCCTGATGGCGATAAACAAGGGGGCGAGATGTTACTGGAAGGGCTGGAGACGCTGAGCCTGCTGGCAAGTGAAGGAACCATGGCCAAGGTGGCCAGTCGCCTCTATATCAGCCAGTCGGCGGTGAGCAAGCGGATTGCCCAGCTGGAGCAGCGCCTTGGCAAGAAGCTGATCGAGCCGGAGGGGCGCCAGATCCGCCTCACCCCGCAGGCCAAGGAGCTGCTGGAACGAGTGGCCCCGAGCTTGGCCGAAATGAAAGGGGTGCTGGCCGATAGTCAGGATCTGGCGGATCAGAGCCCCCTCCCCATCGCCTGCTCCGAAACCCTGCTGGCCGGTTATCTCTCCCACTTCATGCGCGACTATATGGAGCGCGATCCCCACCTTGCCCTCTCTACCCACCACACTCCGGTCATTCTGGCGCGGGTGCGCAGCGGTGATGCCCTGCTCGGCATCTGCGCCGGTCGGCTCCCACCCGGCCATGGCCTCGGCACCAATCTGCTGCTTGAGGAGCCCTTCTATCTGGTGGGCGAGGCGCAGCCGAGCCTGCCACCAGCCAACACACAAAGTAGGCGCAAGATCCTCACCATGGATCTGGAGAACCCCTCCAACCGCTACCTGCGCGAACCGCTGGCAGATATGGGATTGGAGCCCGCCATGGAGCTCGACTCCTATCTTGCGCTCATCGAACTGGCCAAGGCAGGTATTGGCCCTGTGCTGCTCCCCGCTGGCCTGCTGGGGCTGGTGGGAGAACAGGGGGAGATGGCCCGCCCACTGCCCGGGCTGGGCCGCCCCCTCCATCTGGTCTACCGGCCAAACAGCCTAAAGCGCGAGCGGATTGCCCGGCTGGTGAGCGCCCTGCACCAACACTTTCGCCACTGCAGCGACACACCGCGCTAGCGCTGTAAAACACCAGATATGACAACGGGGCCCGATGGCCCCGTTAACAATTGTGATGCGGCAAGCAAGGCGCACATCAGATCCAGGCAAACAGCTCCGGATACTGGCTCCACACCAGCTTGGCGGACATCAGCAAGGAGACGGTCACCAGCAGCGGCTTGATCAGCTTCACCCCTTTTTTCAGCACCATTTTGGAGCCAAAACGGGCGCCGATGAACTGCCCCAGCGCCATGCAGAAGCCGACACTCCACACCACCTTGCCACCGAGCGCAAAGAACAGCAGGGAGGCGATATTCGAGGTGAAGTTGAGCAGCTTGGTATGAGCGGTGGCGCGCGCCATGCCAAAACCCGCCAGCGCCACGAAACCGATGGCGAAAAACGAACCTGTGCCCGGCCCGAAGAAGCCGTCATAAAAGCCGACACCGCCCCCCACCAGCAGCGCAAACAGCATGGGAGTCAGACGGCGGGAGCTTTCGGCATCGCTTACCCGCGGCGAGAAGTAGAAGTAGCAGGCAAAAGCCATCAGCAGGAAAGGGAGCAGGCGCTCGAGAATGGCGGCGTCTATGGTCTGCACCGCCAGCGTGCCGATAGCCGCACCGATAAAAGTGCAGATCACCGCAGGCCAGATCATGGCCCACTCCAGCAGCCCCTTACGGGCATAGAACCAGGTGGCGGAGAAGGAGCCAAAACTGCTCTGCAGCTTGTTGGTACCGAGCACCAGCGCAGGGGGCATGCCGGTGGCCAGCAGAGCAGGCACCGTCAGCAGACCGCCGCCACCGGCGATGGCATCGATAAAACCGGCGACAAGCGCCACACCGAACAGGGCAAACAGGGTAACCAGTTCCAATTCCATCCATAGACCTCACGAGAGTGGGTTGCCCGAAGGGTCGAGCAACCGGAGATAACCAAAACGACGTTGTGCGGGGGGCACAGGCTGTCCGCTATCCTAGCGAGCCACTGACCATGAATCTAACGAAACAGTGGCAGCCAATTGATTCCTGATTTTCATTAATTTGAGCTGTCAGGCCCCTGCCTCCTCAGAAGAGGGTCCCGTTAGCAAGCCGTTGAAGCGACGTTCGCTTCCTTGATGGCTGCCAGCGCCTCACAGAGATGATCCTCATCGGCACCGGGGAAACGGCTGACCCGACCGGCCATGTAGCGGCTGCTAAACAAGTTGAACCAGTGCTGCAATGCCTGCCCCGCCTTGAGCTCTCCCGCCACTTCCAGCACGCAGGCCGCCACTTCGGCGGTGCAGAGGTGCTCCTCGCTGTTGGCGACCCGCATGCCGTAGGTGGAGAGCGCGTCGGGTTTGATGGCGAGCACCGGAAAACCGTCCAGGTAGGGGCTCTTGTTGAACATCTTGCGCGCCTCCGGCCAGGTGCCATCGAGCAGGATAAAGAGCGGCTTCTTGCCCGGAGCCAGCGTCACCTCGCCGGTCAGGCGGGCAGGCGCCTTCTCGCAAGCGGGAAAGACCACATAGGGCTGCCAGGCGGGATCGGCCAGCAGGGCCAGCAGCTCGGGATGGGGCTGGGTACGTGACCAGAGAAACGCCCAGGTGGTATCCGGTAACACATCGGCGATGAGGCGACCGGTGTTGGAGGGCTTCATCGGCTCGCTGTCGTACATCAGCAGGCAAAAGCCCGCCTCCGCTTTGAGCTCGGGGCGCCACTCGCAGGCACACCAATCCTCGCGCAGCTGACAGGCCGGACAGCGGGCCAAGGTACCGCCACGGGCAAGAAACGGTCGGGTAGAGATACTCTTGCGCCAGGCCCGCAGGCGGTTGACGGCGTGATCAGGAACAGGCTTCATCTAGGTTCACAACTGGAGTCAAAACAGGAACGGCAGCGGTGCCAACATGTCATGGCGCCACAGGGCGCGATAACAGGGGGCTGCCGGAAAAGCGCAAGATTGTACCGAGTTACGCGCTGGCGGAACAGCAATCCCTGCCCCTTTCGCCAGACGCAGTGCCACTCCTCTTGTCTTACGACTCCTGACAGCTGCGCAGCAGCTCCAGCAACAGGCTGCCATCGCGCAGCGCCTTGTGCACCTGCACCGAAGTGGGCTTGGTGGGATCTTCGTAGAAGTGGGTCGATTCAATCTGCAGCCGCACCAGATATTCGGCGGGCAACTGGCTGGCCAGCGACTGGTGCAGCATGGGGAACAGCAGCCGATCGGCACGGGTGATTTCCCCCCCCAGCAGCAGTTTGCCCGGATTGAGCAGGCAGATGAGATTGGAGAGTACCTTGGAGAGGCGACCCGCCGCCTGATGGAGAATATCCTGACAGAGGCTGTTGCCTGCAAGCGCCAGCTCGCACAGCTCGCGGATGGTGACGCTCTCGGGCAAGTCGTGCTCCTGCATCCGCTCGCGCAGATCCCGGTATTGCGCCTCCAGCGCCTGATTGGTCACCAGGGTGCAGGCGCAGCCAAAACCGCCGCAGTAGCAGCGCTGGCCATAGGGTTCGAGCTGCAGGTGACTGAGATCCCCAAGCAGCGCATTCTCGCTCTCGATGAGCTGACCATTGACCACCATGCCAACCCCGATGTCGTTGTGGACAAACACCAGCACCGCATCGGCGCAATTTTTGGCGGCACCCCACTCCCGCTCGGCCTGGATCCAGGTGCGCACATCACCGCTCACCAGCACAGGTACCGAGAACGCCTGTTGCAGTGTCGGGCCAAGCGGCCAGTTGCGCAGATCGTAGAAGGGGAAGTGCTTGACCATGCCGGAGTGGCGCTCTACCTGACCCGGCAGACAGAGGGCGATGCAGGCCAGACTGAGGGACTTTCTCGGCAAAAACACCTTGATGGCATGCACCAGACTGCCAAGCAGATCTGCGCGCTCCTCCTCGGTAAAGAGGTGGCGCTGGCGGGCCAGCGAGCGACCGGAGAAGTCAAACAGCGCCATATCCACGTAGCCACGGCCAAGACGCATGGAGAGAAACTGGAAGCGGCGCTCGTTGATGCGCAGCAAGGTCTGTCGACGGCCGCGCCCCACTGAACTTTCACCACAGGTGACCACCAGCCCCCCATCGAGCAGTTCCCGGGTGATCTTGGTGATACTGGCTGGCGAGAGACCGGTCAGGCGGGAGAGATCGGTGCGCGACAGCTCCTTGTGCTCTTCCAGGCTGGCATAGACCAGGCCGTAGTTGAGCTGCCGGATCAAATCGATACTACCTTTCACGATCTCATTCATAGGGTATGGGGCAAAGGCTGAAAAAAAGAGGCTGGCAATTTTCACACATTATTGGTCAATCCCCAAATAAAGTGCGGCCTGAACCGGGGGTCAGGCCGCATCTTGTGGTTGCCATCACGGACCATTGCAAGATCAATAACGGAATTGTGATACCAGTTTGCGCAATTTGTCGCCGGTACTGGCCAGATCGCGAGTGGTGCTGTTGGATTCCACCGCCGCGCTGGTCAGCTCGCTGACAATCTGCTGAATGGCCACCAGGTTCTTGTTGATCTCCTCGGAGACTGCGTGCTGCTCCTCGGCGGCGGTGGCGATCTGGATGTTCATGTCGTTGATGGTACTGACCGCCATCACCATGCTATCGAGGGAGCTGGCGATATGGCTCGCCTCCTGCACCGTCTCCTGGCTGCGATCCTCGCTCGCCTGCATCACCTCCACCGCCTGCTTCACCCCGCCCTGCAGACGTTGCAGCATCTCGTTGATCTCTTTGGTGCTTTGTTGGGTACGGCCGGCCAGCGAACGCACTTCGTCCGCCACCACCGCAAAGCCCCGCCCCTGCTCACCGGCGCGGGCCGCCTCGATGGCAGCGTTCAGCGCCAGCAGGTTGGTCTGCTCGGCAATGCCGCGAATGACCTCCACCACCGAGCCAATCTTGGCGGTCTCTTGCGCCAATTGTTCGATAACGCCGGAGGCAGTATGCACCTCCCCCACCAGCCGGTTGATACTGTTGATAGCCCCGCTCACCACCCCCCGGGCGGCGTCCGATTCACGAGCCGCATCGCTGGTTGCTGTCGCGGCATTGGAGGCACTGGCCGCCACCTCCTGCGCGGTGGAGCTCATCTCGGTCACCGCGGTGACCACCTGATCGGTCTCGCGACTGTGACCCTGCATCTGATGGTCATAGTGCTCGCTAAGATGGTGCAACTTGTCGACCGCGCTAAAGAGGTGGTTGCTGGTCTCGCCCACCTGACTCACCACCGACTGGATCCGCTCGACAAAGCGGTTGAAGGCGCTGGCCAGCTGGCCAATCTCGTCCTGACTCTGCACCTTGAGGCGCTGAGTCAGATCCCCGTCACCGTTGGCAATATCGTTCAATGCCAGCACCGCATCCGCCAACGGCTTGGTGACCCGGTTGCCCACAATAACGGTCGCCGCCAGGGTGATACCGAGGATCAACAGGATCACCAGCACACTGCTCTGCAACGAGGCATGCATGTTGCTCTCGCGCTCTGCCCGCAGGGCTGCCAGCTCGTTGTCGATATCATCGATATAAAAACCGGTGCCAATGGCCCACTGGTATTTGTCCAGCACCAGAGTAAAGGCCAGTTTGGGAGCATCGCGACCGATGGAGGGCTTGGCCGTCCAGTATTCGGTAAAACCATCCCCCTGACGGGCAGATTTAAGGATCTCCTGGATCAGCAATTTGCCCTTGGCATCCTTGTCGTTCCAGCGGTTTTTCCCCTCCAGCTCGGTACGCACCGGCAGCAGTATGGTGTTGCCCTCGAAGTCATAGACAAAGAAGTAGCCGTCACTGCTGTAACGCAGCGGCCTGAGCAACTCTTTGACCTTTTGACGATTTTCCGGTGAATCCGGCAGGGAATACACGGCATCGACGGCAGTTTTGGCCATCATGATGTAACTGCTGAGCAGCGCTTTACGCTCCTTGATGGCATTTTCCCTCGCCACCACCAGATCAGACTCCAGATCACTCTTGGAGACCATGTAGTTACTGAGATTGACCACCAGGGCCATCAACAGTACGGGGACTGCACCCAGTAACAGGATTTTCTGCTTTAGCGTCATCTTTCACATCCTTGCAGCTGTTTTTATTGGAATTCCTTGCTTACTCATCAGTATAGGTGCTGGCAGGGCGAGCCCAGCTTTCGTTACAATTCCCTTAAACAAATCGGCCAGAACGTGAAAATCATGAATCTTTGTCCTTGCGGCTCAACCCTTTCTCTCGAATTGTGCTGTGGCTCACGTCACAGTGGCGCTGTGGCTGACACCCCGGAGCAGCTGATGCGCTCGCGCTACAGCGCTTTTGTGCTCGGTCTGGGGGAGTATCTGGTCCATAGCTGGCACCCGGCCCACCTTGGCGGCCTCACCGCCGAAGAGCTCTCTCACATCGACACCCGCTGGGACGGTCTCGAGATCATCGCCAGCCAGGGCGGCCCGGAGGATGAAACCGGGATGGTGGAGTTCAAAGCCTGGTTTCTGGAAGGGGATGAGCGTCACTGCCTCCATGAGCGTTCCCGCTTCGTGCGTTATCAGGGGCGCTGGGTCTACACCGAGGGAGAGCAGGATCCGGCCCCCCGAAAACCGGCCGCAACGATCCCTGCCCCTGTGGCAGCGGCAAAAAGCACAAGAAGTGCTGCGGCTGACGCATCACACCCCCACCAGACTCGTCAAACAGTGACAAGGGGCATCCGATGCCCCTTTTTTGTGCCTGTTATTCGCCACCAGCCCACAAACCGATGCGATAACAAGCGTGACAAATGTCACATAATGCTCATTAACGCGCGAGCAAATGAGCGTTTGCGAGCGCAAATTTGGCCCATATCAAACATTTCCACTCAGAAGTAGGCCACACTGGTCTCATCTGGAAGAGATGAGACGGGCAACAATGAAAAGAATAACTACACAAGTCGTCATCATAGGCGGCGGTGCCACAGGGGCCGGCATCATGCGCGATTGCGCACTGCGCGGCATCGACTGCATCCTGCTCGAGCGCGATGATATCGCCGCCGGCACCACCGGCCGCAACCACGGCCTGCTCCACTCCGGTGCCCGCTACGCGGTGACGGATCAGGAGTCCGCCCGCGAATGCATCCAGGAAAACCGCATCCTCAAGCGGATTGCCAGCCACTGTGTCGAAGACACGGGCGGCCTCTTCCTCACCCTGCCGGAAGATGACATCAATTTCCAAACCACCTTTATGGATGCCTGCGCCCTGGCCGGTATCGAAACCCGCCTGCTCGATCCCGGTGAAGCCCTGCGCATGGAGCCCAACGCCAACCCAGCGATGATCGGCGCCATCCATGTACCGGACGGTACGGTCGACCCGTTCCGCCTCGCCGCCGCCAACGTGCTGGACGCCAAAGAGCATGGCGCCCGCATTTTCACCCACTGCAAGGTGCTGGGGCTGCTCCGCACGCAAGATCGGGTACACGGGGTCAAGGCCATCAACACCCGCACCGGCGAAGCGTTCGAGGTGGAGTGTCAGGAGGTGATCAACGCCGCCGGCATCTGGGGCCAGCAAATTTGCGAATATGCCGATCTCGGCATCCGCATGTTCCCGGCCAAGGGATCCCTGCTCATCATGGATTACCGCATCAACCAGCTGGTGCTCAACCGCGCCCGCAAACCAGCGGATGCGGACATTCTGGTGCCGGGCGATACCATCTCCCTCATCGGCACCACCTCCAGTCGCATCGATTACAACAAGATTGATCAGCTCACCGTCGAACCCGAAGAGGTAGAGGTGCTGCTGCGCGAGGGGATCAAGCTTGCCCCCATCATGGCGCGCACCCGCCTGCTGCGCGCCTACGCGGGCGTTCGCCCGCTGGTGGCGGTGGACGGTGACGACACCGGCCGCAACATCAGCCGCGGTATCGTGCTGCTCGATCACGCCGAGCGGGATGGTCTCAAGGGCTTCAACACCATCACCGGCGGCAAGCTGATGACCTACCGCCTGATGGCGGAGTGGGCCACCGATCTGCTGGCCAAGAAACTCGGCAACAGCAAGCCCTGCCAGACCGCTGAACTGAGCCTGCCCGGCTCGCGGGATCCGGAAAAGGTCTCCGCCCCCGGCCTCTCGGTGCCGGTCGAAGGCTCAGCCCAATACCGCCACGGCGAGCGGGTCATCGCCTTCTTCCGTGACAATCCCAAGGCCAACGCCCTGATCTGCGAGTGCGAAATGGTCACCGCAGGCGAAATCGAATACGCCCTGCGCGAGCTGGATGTGGACAACCTCATCGACCTGCGCCGCCGCACCCGTCTGGGGATGGGGCCCTGTCAGGGGGAGCTGTGCGCCTACCGCGCCGCCGGTCTGATGCAGGAGTATGGCAAGGCTGACGGTCGTCAGGCCTGCGTCATGCTGCGCCAGTTCCTGGAAGAGCGTTACAAGGGAACCCGCCCCGTCCTGTGGGGCGATGCCCTGCGTGAGGCCGAGTTTACCTACTGGATCTACGAAGGGCTGTTTGGCCTGGGAGAATGGACGGCGCCGCAGCTGGTTGCCGATACCCCACGCGGCCCAACCAGCGAGACCACTCACAAGGAGAGCCGTCATGAAGTTTGACAATATCGTTATCGGCGGTGGTATGGCGGGACTCTCGGCCGCCCTGCGGCTGGTAGAGGCGGGCCAGAAGACCCTGCTGATGGCATCCGGCCAGAGTGCCCTGCACTTCTCCTCCGGCTCGGTCGATCTGCTCGAAAGCGAGGGAGATCCCCGCGCCGCCCTGCCCGCCTTTATGGCTGCCCATCCGGATCACCCCTACAGCAAAGTAGGAATGCAAAATATCGAAGCGAGCCTGGCCGATCTGCAGCGCCACTGCGCCGAGCAGGGATTGCCGCTGGTTCGCCACGACACCAATCACCAGCGCCTGACTCCCATCGGTACCCTCAAGCGCACCTGGCTCTCCCCCGATACCTGCGCCTGTGTCACCGATGCGCCGATCCCGGACGTGCTGCTGCTGGCCACCCTCGAGGGCTTTCGTGACTTTCATCCGGCACTGGCGGCGGCCAATCTGGCGACCCATCCGCGCTTTGCCCACTGCCGCATTCTGACCGGCGAAATCCGCCTGCCCCAGCTGGCCGAATTCAGCCGCAACCCCCACGAGTTTCGCTCAGCCGATATCGCGCGTCTGTGTGACAAGCACCATCTGGTGGCCGATCTGGCCCGCGAGATCAGCCGCATGGTGCAGGAGAGCGGCGTGCCCGACTGCCGCCATATCGTGCTGCCCGCCTGTCTTTCGCTGGGGCTGGTTGGCCCGCGTCTGGCGGAGCTGGAGCAACGTACCGGCTGCACAATCAAGGAGGTGGCGACCATGCCGCCATCACTGATCGGGATGCGGATGCAGGAGGCGCTCAAGCGCCGCTTCATGGCCCTTGGTGGCACCTTCCTCACCAGCGAGCGGGTGCTGGGAGCCCGTTACGAAGGTGACCGGGTGGTCGGCGTACATACCCAGAATGGCGATGATCAGCTGTTTGAGGCGGACAACTTCGTGCTTGCCTCCGGCAGCTTCTTCAGCCGCGGGCTGGAATCCCGTCTGCGTGGCATTCGCGAGCCCATCTTCGATGCCGATGTGTTGAGTCTGGAGGAGCGTGATGCCTGGGCCGGTCGCCGCCTGTTCGACCATCACCCTTTCATGGGCTTCGGGGTCAAGACCGACGACAAGCTCAGAGTGCTGCGTGGCGGCAAGCCGCTCACCAACCTCTATGGCGCGGGCAGTGTCTTGGCCCATTACGACCCAATTAGTGAAGGTTCCGGCTCCGGCGTTGCCGTTGCCACCGGCTGGCAGGCTGCCGGCCATATTCTGGGCGCGGCCCAATGATTACTACGTCCCATATCCCGTGTCTTCATCATCGCCGGGAGGAGAACTGACATGCTACTGGATCACGCCAACCAAACTTTCGATCAGTGCATCAAATGCACCGTCTGTACCGCCTACTGCCCCGTGGCCAAGGCCAACCCCGCCTACCCCGGCCCGAAACAGGCGGGCCCGGATGGCGAGCGGCTGCGGATCAAAAGCCCGGAGCTCTTTGACAGCGCCCTCAAGCACTGCACCAACTGCAAACGCTGTGAAGTGGCCTGCCCGAGCGGGGTGCGCATCGGCGACATCATCGCCAAGGCCAAACACCAGTACAGCGGTTTCAAACCGGGGATCCGCGAGTTCGTGCTCTCTCACACCGATCTGATGGGCAGCATGTCTACCCTGATGGCCCCGGTGGTCAACTTCACCACCGGCCTCAAGCCGATGAAGCTGGTGCTGGACAAGGCGCTGGGGGTCTCATCCCACCGCGATCTGCCCAAATACTCCCAGGGCACCTTCCGCGGCTGGTACAAGAAGCAAAAAGAAGCGCAGGCCCGTTATGAGCGCCAAATAGCCTATTTCCACGGCTGCTATGTCAACTACAACCATCCTCAGCTTGGCAAGGAGTTGGTACAGGTGCTCAACGCCATGAACATCGGTGTGCAGCTGCTGGAGCGGGAGAAGTGCTGCGGCGTGCCGCTGATTGCCAACGGCTTCATGGACAAGGCCAAGCAACAGGCGGCCTTCAATATCAAGCAGATGGAGAACTCCCTGCTGGGTAACGAGATGCCGCTGCTGGCCACCTCCTCCACCTGCGGCTTTACCCTGCGCGATGAATATCCCCACCTGTTGGAGCAGGACAACCACAAGGTGCGAGATCGCATCTCGCTGGTGACCCGCTTCCTGTGGAACGAGTTCTACAAGGGCAACAAACCGGCGATGAAGCCGCTCAATCTGCACATCGCCTACCACACCCCCTGCCACATGGAGAAGATGGGGGGCGTCATCTACACCCTCGAATTGCTGCGCGCCATTCCCGGGGTCAAGGTGACGGTACTGGAGTCCCAGTGCTGCGGCATCGCCGGCACCTACGGCTTCAAGTCGGAGAACTACCAGACCAGCCAGACCATCGGCGAGGGGCTATTTGATCAAATCAACCGCCTCTCCCCCGATCTGGTGATCACCGACTGCGAGACCTGCAAATGGCAGATCGAGATGAGCACCAGCTTCCGCTGTGAACATCCGATCCACCTGCTGGCCCAGGCGCTGGCCTGAATCCCCTCGGCCCTTGCGGCCGCATAAAAACAATCCACGCAGAGATAAACAAAGAGCCGGCAATTGCCGGCTCTTCTTTTTACGCTTCACGCTCGCTATCAGGGGTGCTGGATGATCAGGCTATGTTGATCTTCCAGCATGCTCTGCAGGATATCGTGGGACGAGGTGCTGGTGAGATTCCAGCTGGTCAGGTCCACATCCTTCAGGGTGATCTGTTGGGTTATCTGGCCATCACCCGCGGGGGAAACCGAAAGATTCACATCGCTCAGGCCATTGCTCCCTGTGGTCACCGAGGCGGAGAGATGCTTGAGCAGATCATCGACACCATTGCCAGTGACCCCTTGCAGCATATCAGCCAAATCGATCTTGTCCCCTTGCTCCGGATGGAAGTCGGTGATGGTATCGATGGCGGGCAGCCCCTGACTCCCCTCATCCCCTTGCTGCCAGACGAAGAGATCGCTGCCAGCCCCGCCGGTGAGAATGTCGTTGCCATGGCCCCCCAATAGACGGTCATCGCCGGAGGAACCAAACAGCCAATCCCCCTGATCGGAACCGACCAGCTCATGACCACTCTGGCCGTGCACCGTAATGGTCTCAAGGGGCGTGCTGACGGTTGAACCGCCGACATTCGACTCGGCACTGATCCCCAGCACATGGTCACCGTCACCAAAACCGCTGAAGTAGAGCGGAACCGAGTGATCGGCCGGGATCAGCCAGTCGCCATTGCCATCGGCATGACCGACGCTCTGACCATGCTCGTCCTGCACCTGCGCCCCATTCAGGCCGCTGATGCGGATGGAGAGCTCGCCGGTGGCCGGATTGACCACGCTGGCGTTGATGCCAAGGGGGATAACGGCCCCCTGCAAGGCATGGAACGCATGCTGAACCACCGTCAGACCCGGCATATCCGGCTCGGGAGTGACCGTGATGGTCACCTGATCGGTGTCGCTCAGAGAACCGCCCGCACCGCTGTTGCCCTGATCGGAGGTAGTGACGGTAAGGGTATCCTCTCCCCAGAAATCTTTGGCCGGTTCATAATGCAGGTTGCTTGCCAGCAACTGGTTGAGATCAGCCAGCGACCCCACCAGAGTGATCTCGCTGGTACCCGCCCCCTGCACCATCACGGCACCGGTTGCACCCAGCAAGGTCAGCACACCATGCTCGACCCGCAGCACCATGGAGACAGGCGCACTGCCTGCATCCACATCCTTCACGCTGACGCCGGAGAGCGACAGTGAGCCATCTTCCTTCACCGTCATGCTGCCAGGCAGCTGATTGACCGGCGCATCATTGACCGGCTGCACCTCGATGGGCAGCACATCGGTATCGCTGAGTGCCCCGCCACTACCCGTGTTCCCCTGATCGTTGGTGACCATGGTCAGGGCGTCATTGCCGTAGAAATCACTGTTGCCCTGATAGGTGACCCCACCAGAGAGCAAGGCATTGAGATCGGCCAGCGTGCCGGTCAGCACCAGCGAACCGGTGCCGTTGCCGACCACCGTCACGCCGCTGCCAGCAGGCAGCGTCAGGATGCCATGCTCCACCGAGAGGGTGATCTTGATGGGGCTGTTGCCCGCGTCCACATCTTTCACCTGCAAACCGTGGATGACAAAAGGCTGATCTTCCTGCGCGACCTGAGGGGTCGTTGGCAATACGTTGATTGGCGCATCGTTGACCGGACTCACCTCCACATGGATGGTGCCATTGACCTCGGGGCCAAGCGCGCCGTTGTCGAGGCTCTGGGCGGTGATCTTGAGATCCAGTGCACCGTTGGCATCATTGGTCACCAGCTCGACTGCACCCAGCTTGCCGCCCTCGGTAGTGACCTGCCAACGACCGCCACCCAGATCAACAACCGTCCCCGCCACGCCATTTGGCAAGCGGATCTCGGCACCATCAGGCACCCCTTCGATGGTGACCCGCACCTGCTCGGGCTTGTTCTCATGCACATTACCCGCACTGCCGCCGGTTGGCTGGGTATCCCGGGTCTCCAGCCCCAGATCCAGAGTAATCACATCCCCTTCGGTACCGTTCGCCTGACCCTGAATGTCGGCGATAAGGGCATCCCCCACCGGATTGACGGTGACGGTAAAGCTGCCACTGGTTTCGAGCGGAATGGTGAGCCCCTTGTCGAGGGTAAAGGCGCTCAGCGACAGATCCACGGTGCCGCTGAAATCAGCTGGCGGGATCAGGGTCAGCTTGGAGAAATCGGTCCCCACCGGGATCTGCCAGACGCCGCCACCATTGTTGACCGCCGGAGCCGACAGGGTGAAGCCATCCGGTACCCCCTTGATCTGCAGCGCGACGATCTGCTCCGAGCCATCGTTATCGATTAGGGTAGCGCCAAATCCGGCAAGGTTGACCGTGCCATCCTCGCTCCCCGTGACGCTGTGCACCGAAAGCTGGGCCGGATCGTTGACTGGTCTCACCTCAAAGCCGACCTGGCCGCTCCAACTGCCGCGGTCGGTCACCTGCTGGCCACCGACCAGCGCGGTATCGACGATATCGACCTTGATGTCGAGCGGTACCTGACCGCTGAAGTGCTCTTTGGGCACAAACACCAAATCCTTGAGGGCAGCCACGTCGTTGACCACCAGGGTGTTGACCGGCTTGCCACTGCCGTCGAGGAAGTAGCCATATTTCGCATCCACCGTGATGGTGACCCGCTCAACGGTTTCGAGGCCGCCACCCGCGATGGAGGGGCTGATATCGGCCAGTTTCACCGAGAGATCGAGGTGGATCTTGCTATCTTCCAGATTGTCCGGCTGTCCGTCCTGGTTGGTGTCCTGCACGGTCAGTGTCAGTTCCGGATGCTCGCCACGGCCACCATTCACATCGACCACGGGGGCCACATCGACCCGTACCGTGCTGCTGTCAACCTTGATATCGCCACTGGCGGTATCGGTATTCACCACCTTCACCTCGATATTGAGCGAACCGGCAAAGTCTTGCGGCAAGCCGAGGGTCAACCCTTCCAGGCCCGCCAGTGACGGTGGCACCTTGATGACGTATTCACCGGTCGAGATGTTGTACTCGGCGCCGCTGATGGTGACGCCCGCCGGCAACCCCTTGAGGACAATGGTCACCTCGTCGCTGGCCTGATCGGCGGCGCCGATATGGATCACGCCTTTGAGCTGCTGACCAAAATCAACCCGGATATCCTCCTTGCCCACCAGCACGGCGTTGTCGTCGATATCGACAGTCGCCGCCGGCGTCTTGGGCGTCACTGGCTTGTTTTCAAATTCGGCACTGGTTTCCAGGCTCACTTTGACATGGGCACTTGCATCGCCATCATCGCCCCGGTCGATCACCATGGCATCGATGCGGATCGGTTGAACCTTGCCGACAAACCCGTCCGGCGCATGCAGCTTGAAGCTACCGAGATTGCCCGCCGGCACGATCCAGCTGCCGTTACCGTTGTTGATACCACCAACCACCACGAACTGATCGCCTGCACCACCGTTCAACACCGGCAGGTTGATCACCAGATAGTCGATCTCCTCCACGCTCGAAGGATCGAGGTCGGTAAAGATGAAGCGTCCACTCAGGTCTATATCAGCCCCACTCTGCCCCACGAGAGCTCCACCGCTCTGGGTCAGCACGCCATCGGGCTCCACCACGGCCTGGATATCGACATGCAGATTGCCATCGATCACCTTCTCGGCCACCGCGCCAGAATCCACATCATGCTGGGTCACGGTAACATGGCTCTGGATAGTGGTATCCCGATCGCTATCCTCCGGCGCCTTCACCAGCAGTTGCCCCCCGTTGAGCAGGCTGTCGAGCTGGGCGGCAGTCAGGGTGACCTTGCCACTGACCACGGTCAGCTGGCTCTCGACACCGCCGACTCGCAGCCAGATCTGGTAGCCATCCTCCACCCCGGAGAGACTCAGCGCCGTGACTTTCTCAGCGCCGTCAGTAAGGGTCGGATACCAGTCCAGCACGGTGAACTGATCTTCCAGGCCATGACTGGTCTTGCTGTAGTCGGTGGCGTCAATCTCCGGTTCCACCTTGATATGCAGCGGCACCTCGAAGCTCTTGTGGTCGCCATCGTTCTCGGTCACCACCACCTTGGCGATCAGGTTTAAATCCGCCGTGCTGTTATGGGGCGGCTGAATAAGCAGGTTGCCAAAATCGGAGACATCGACCTGATAGGTCGGCTTGCCATGGGCGTCGAGTCCGGCAAAGGTGAGGGTCAGCTCCTTGCCATTGGCATCAAAGACCCGAGCACCTTCCGGCAGCCCTTGCAGCACCACGTTGAGGCTCTCGGAAGTATCGTGCGGGGTATCGACCCACTCGCCCGAGATGAGGGTAAAGTTCAGCGGCGCCCGCCCATCCTCGCCCACTGTGGTGGCATAGCCTGTCCCTTCGGCCTCCCAGCCGGTATTGCCAAGCTCGAAATGGGGCTGATCCACCACCCCCACCAGATCCACATGAAGGGTCTGGGAGCCGGTCTCCTTTTCATTCACCACGGTATGGGTCTGGCCGTTGGCATCGGTCAAGGTCGCCGTGTCTTTCACCACCCCCTTGATGGTCAGGTCGAAATCGACGTTGCTGTTTTTCGGCGGCTGCAGCTTGAGTTCGCCAATCCGATCAAAAGGAACCTCATAGTAACCGGCTATGTTCTGTGCAACGGCGGAACCACCCAGCAACAAGGTTGCACCGTCAGGCAGGCCACTGATGCGGACAAGCATCTGTTCGGAGCCATCGAGTTTGTCACCCAGATGAGCAAGGGCAATCTTGCTGCCCAGATCGAGCAGGGTGTCTTCCTTGCCCTGAATGTCACGCACGGTGAGCTTGGCGTCATCGGCCACCGGATTGACGTTGATCACCAGATCAATTTTGTCTCCCTGCGCCGTACCCTGACCCTGAGCGATCGGGTTCTTCTCGGTGCTGATCGGCGTCACCGACAGCTTGATGTCACCACTGAAATCCTTGCCCGGAACCACAGTCACCTTGTTGATGTTGCCTGCCGAAACGGTGTAGATGCCACTGCTATTTGGCTTGAGCTCGGCACCGTTGAGCATCAGGGTTCCCTTGCCCGCTTCCAGCTTGATCTGATAGGTCAACGTCTCGGATCTGTCGGTATCAGTCAGGCTCGCCTTGACGTCCAGCTTGATACCCGTGCTGTCTTCATTGGTGTCATAGTGGCGAGTGGTGTTGGCTGTGTCCCACATCGGCTTGTCGGCCACGCCGCGCACTGTCACAGCCAGATCGCCCGTTACAGCCGCAGGTGCAGCCCCTTCGGTGACACCGACCTGCAGTTGCACCTGGAAGTGCAGCGGCTGACCGCCATTGCTCCAGCTCGACCAGTTGCTTGAAGGCACAAAGGTCACCCCCTGAGTGGTGTAGTGAACATTATCACTGGTCACCATGGCCGCTGGCGGCACGATAAACCACTTGCCATCAGCCGTGGTGGTGAGGGCAACGCCGTTGTAATAGAAGGTGCCATGGGCATTGGCAGGCGCCTGGATAAGCAACTGATCCACATGCTCACCGCGATCGAAATCGCCAATATCGAGCTGCATGTTGATAGGGATACCCAGCCTCGGGTCTTGCGCCCCCTGCTCTTCGTTACCAATGGCTGCGCTAACGTTAAAGCGCACCGCTTCATCCTGCAGATTGAGGGTCAGTGTGCTGTCTGCACGATCGCCATCGCCATCGACCAGATGGGCTGTCACCACCTGACTGAGCTGACTTGCATCGTGATTGAAACCGGCCGCAGGCTTGAAGGAGTAGGATCCATCGGCAGAGATGGTCAGGGTTCCCATCACCTGCTTGCCATCGGGGCTCATCACATCTTGTATCAAAGAGCCATTGATGGCGTACGTCTGGCCATTGATGGTAATCGACTCGACGCGGGCACCATCCGCACCTTCATTGGCAGTAAGCAGCAGATCGCCGGTCACGGTACTGCCCCCCTCGCTCAGGGTATGTGCCAACACAGTGCCGATAGGCATGTCATCTTGTACCGTCACGGTCACACTGACATTCGGACTGCGATCGCCATCATGATCGGTGACAAACAGCGGCACTTCGATGGTCAACTCATCCTTGCCCTGTGCATCGTGATCAAGCTGGCCTACCAGATGGACGCTGTAACTGCCGTTAACATCGAGGTGGACCCAGAAAACGGGCTTGCCCCCCTCGGCCGTAGCCAGATACCAGCCGGTGCTGTGTGCCGCCAGCGTAACCGCTTTGCCACCCGACGTGAGGTGATTGGCCTGATTGAATGCAGCCACATCCAGCTCAAGGGAGGCAACCCGATCCGAACCGGCAGTGATGGTCACCTTGCCACTATCGGTTTCTCCACTCCCTGCAGGTGTGGTCCCCGGATGCTGACCGTTCACTGCATCGAGGTCAGACTCCTCGACCCGAACCGGTTCAATAGCGGATATGATCGGGTTGATGCCATCAGTCACCGTGACAGTGGCGGTTCCCTGATTTTTACTGCCATCGCTGTCGGTGACTTCGACCGGCAGATTCAGTTCCAGCTTGTTGTCCGCCCCGTGATCCAGGTTGGTATGCACCGTTACCTGAAAGTCGATGGTTGCAGTGGTATGAGCGGCAATGCTGGCTGGCACAGTGGGGATGGACACCGTCATCACCACCAGACCAGAGCTGGTCACTGCCTGGAAGGTGTGACCATCCGTGCCAACTGCTTTCCAGGTCAATACTTCGCCATTGTGGGTAATGGGCTTGCCGCTGGCATCCATAACCTGACCGGAGAGGGTCAGTCGCACATCGGTCACCGGATCCGAGTCAGCCTTGATGGTGATCTTGCCGCTCGTCTGCTGGTCATCAGTGGTCGAGTTAGCGCCATCGAAGCGCCCTTCATTGAGGGTTACATCGGTCAGGGTCAGGGTTGGTTTCTCCCCTTCCCCAATCTGGATATTGAGGGTGCCGCTGGTGCTGTCGTTGTTGCCGCCCGCCTTGTCGTAGTCGTTGACGATCACCTTGATGGGCAGCTCGGTCACGGCGTTGCCGCCCTGATGAAGCCCCTGATAGAGGGTGACCTGATAGTCAAACCCGTTCTTGCCAGCCTGATCGAGGCTGCCAACCAGCTTGACCTCGAACACCTCGACCCGCTGGCCATCCACCATCACATAGCCCTTGAGCAGCTGGCTGCCGGGGATCAGCGGGTCACCATCCACCAGCTCGTACTGCACCGGTTTACCCAATGCGGTCAGCGCAGGTTGTTCGCTGCCATCGGCAAACACCACCTCCACCACCCGATCCTACCCGGCTTGCACATCGAAGTGACCGGTTTGACTCAAGCTGTTGCCGCCGGTGAGGTTTCCCTCATCCAGGGTTACACCAGTGCCCGGGATAAAACTCGGCGCCTTGCCGTCCGCAATGGTGAGCGGCAGCGTGGTACCGATGCGATCGCCATCCTTATCGGCCAGGGTGACGGCAAGCGGCAGGTTGAGGGATTCACTCCCCTTGTGATCCAGCTCGCCGCTCAGGGTGACCTTGGCGGTGACGCTCCAGTTGCCGTTGTTATCGACCAGGCTCAGCTCGGCGCGCAGGATCTCGCGACCATCTGCCGTGGAGCCAACCAGCTGGCCGTTGGCATCAAGGGAGAAACTGATCGGGCTGCCATGGCTGGTCAGTCCGGTCAGGGCGCTCTGGATGGTGGCGATATCAAAACCAAGAGAGTTGGGGTCAAGGGCATCGCTGCCGTGCGCGACCGAGAAACTCATAGTGCTGATGGCAGCCGTCTCCCCTTGCGCCATCTCGGTAATGGTGGTGCCGGTCACGGCGGAGATGGTCGGATTGGCACCATCACCCACCGCCACGGTAATAGTGGAGGAAACCTTGTCACCATCGCTGTCGAGCAGGGTAAAGCCCGCCTTGAGCAGGCTGTCGGCACTGCCCTGATCCAGCGGTTGATGGAAGGTAAAGCTGTATTTGCCATCGTTACCGAGGGTCAGCTCAAACACCAGCTTGCCATCTGGGGTACGCCCCTCGATACGATGATCGGCCACCGTGATGGTCACGGCCTGCTTGCCCGAGGTGAACCCTTGCAGCCCCGGCTGATTGGCATCGAAGGTGATGCTGGCCAGCGGATCGCTGCCCGCAGTGATAGTCAGATCGCCGTTAAGAGTCTGGCCCTGCTGCCAGTTGCTATCTTCGGTGAGCGTGAGGGAGACAGGATTAACCTGCGGCAAGGCACCGTCGGTAATGGTGATATTGAGGGTGCCGAGATTGCTCTTGTCGCCGTCAAAATCTGAACCCTGTACCTTCAGGCCAAGATTGAGGCTGTTGGTCGCTTCCGGCTCGTCAAACACCCCGGTCAGGGAGACGCTGTATTTGCCATCCAGCCCGATGGTAACAGTGAGGATCGTCTTGCCCTGCCAATCCTTGACGATCAGCTGGTTGTCTTGAACCTCGTAAGTCGTCGCCTTGCCCTGGCTGGTGAGCCCCGCCAACGCCGGCTGGCTCGCCTCAAAGTTGAGGGAGACCAGACGATCGCTCCCCACCGTCACCGGCAGCTGACCATCGATACTCTGGTTGCCCCCTTCTTGCAGGGCGACCCCCTTGTCGATGCCCAATGCGGGATCACTGCCATCATTGACGGTCAGGGTTAGGTTGGCGCTGGTGCTGTCGCCATCGATCTCGTTGGCGCTCACCTGCAAACCGAGGGAAAGCGTGTCGCTACCCTGATGATCGAGCGGGCCGGTGAGGGTGACCACCACCCGCCCAGCCAGATCGCTGCCCTGCTGCTCAGCCTTCAATTCGGCGCGCAGCACCTCCACCCGTTGGCCACTGCCATCCAGGTAGTAACCCACCAAGGTGCGATCATCGGCAAATTCAAAGGTCAGCGGATGACCATCGCTGGCAAGACCCGAGCCATTGAGGGTAGTCAGGGTACTGTTCTGATTGCTGAACACCAACGAATCCACCAGCAGAGGATCGGCGGTGTGTTTGACCACAAAGCGGCTCTCACCCACTACGGCAGCACCGTTGATAAAGGCATCTTCGGTCAGGGTAATGGGCGGGAGATCAACGTCAAAGTTGGGCGGATTGCTGTCCACCAGATTGATCACCAGCGGCGCCTTCACCAGATCGCCGTCGCTGTCGCGATATTCGAGGTTGAACGGCAGGCGCAACGCGTCCTGACCGTGATCTAGGCTCTGACTCCAGACGATGCGGTAACTTCCGTCATTGTTGAGGGTCAGGGTGAAGACAGTCGCCCCACCGGCACTGGCGGTCAGGGTCTGACCGTTGATGGTGTAGCCAAGAGGCGCGCCATGGCTGACGAGCCCCAGCCCTTCCAAGGCACTCTGATCAACAGCAAACTGGACTTGCAGATTGCCATCCTGGCCGGCACCGGTATTTAGACTGCCGGTCGCGGTGATCGGGCCTTCGGCCAATCCGGCTTCGGAGAGCGTCAGAGTTTCGCTCTGACCGATCAGCGGCGCCCCATCGCTGGCAGTGTTGCCCGCAAGATCGGTGACACTGGCACGCACTTCAAAGGATTGATTGATACCGGAGAGATCAAGACCTGATACCTGCCAGCGGCCATCGGCCCCCACCAGTGCCGAGGTGGTCAGCAGCGGCTGGCCATTGCTGTCGACCAGAGTGATGGTGACACTCTGACCTGCCTCCACATTGCTGGTGGAGCCGCTCAGGGTGGCGCTGCTGTTGCCAAACAGGGCAGTGGTATCGAGATCATCGATATCGATAAAGGCCTGGGTATCGACATTGATAACGAGGGTATCGCTGGCGCGGTTGCCGGCAATATCCACGGAATTGACCTGAAACTGGTACTGGCCATCGGCCAGGGTCTGCGGCAGCTGATATTGCCAGTTACCGGCGGCATCCACCGTCAGGACGGTGAGCACGCTGCCGCCAAGGCTCAGGGTGACGGTGGCGCCGGGCTCCCCCTTCCCTTCCAGCAGCGGGGTATTGTCACGGGTCAGATCATCGGTCTGGCTGGCGCCGGTGTCGCTCTCATCGGCGAGATCGAGGGTAATGGTGGTGATGGTATCGAGCAGAGTCTGTCCGGTGTCGCTGGCGTTGTTGCCAGCCTGATCCTGGGTATTGGCCACAATCTGCAACGGGCCATCCACCAGCTTGCCGGTCACATCGCCAAAATTGGCTTCCCACACCAAGCCGGGCAGTACCACAGTCGTCACCGTCAGTGAATTGCCCGCCTGATCGATAAGGGTGACGGTGACTGGCTGGCCTACCTCCACATCATCCACCACACCACGAATGATGACACCAGCCGCTTCATCGGCGTTGATAATGTTGTCGCTTGTTTGGGGCTCGGTGATGGTGATGGCGGCAAAGAAATCACGCTCTTCGGAAAACAGCTGCTCATCGCCAACAGGTTGCACCGCATGGTCGGTATCAAAACCGGCCTCGGCCAGGGTGGCGTCATTGGTACGATCGACCACCACAAATCCACCCGAGCTGGAACCTGCTACACCACCGATATTGCCCGCAGCGGCTGCGTTACCGGCGGCCGCCGCTTGAAACTGCTCTGTCGGGTCAATACCCTGACGGATCGCCTCCTGCAACGAGGCCAGTTCCGGATCGGTCTGTTGTCCATCAACAGCAGGCTCAGGTTGGGCGGCCATATCTTGCTCACCAGCAGGCTCACTGCCCGGCTCGGCTAGTTGAAAGTGGCCCCCTTGGGCAGTTTGCAGGCGGTCCCCCGGCTGCAATGCCATCCCCACCTTTGCTCGTATGACAGATCCATCTGCACTGATGACAAACACGGAGCCCTCGAGTTGGGAGATCACCGTGGACTTTTCAATTTGCAACTCAGCCATACAACCTCCAGCAAAACCTTAACCACCAACATCAGTACCTACAGGGTACTTGTCTGTTCAATAATCATACCGCACCAGACTAAGTGGATCTTTTCGCTATTTTCGACAATGATTGCCATAAAATGGCCATAACTTACAAGATTGTGCATCTAACAGGCCCTTTTTAATAAAAAGAGATTTGGATGAACCCAATTACAGCACCTTTATTAATAGGTCTATCAGACTTCATGTGACCATTTCTGTCGTTTGACGATAAATCCACTGCAGCTTCAATAAATGGATCATAATCCGAAGGTCAAAAGCTCACACCACAACACCGCAAAATTGCATATTCAGTCAATTATTAGCATAAGACATTGCCAGAATATGTGAACAATACGGCAGCAATCAGGATCAGCAGCAAAAAGTGCCAGTACGCAACTGTACTGTTCAAACGCCTGCCATCGAATGCTCGGCAGTTAACAAGAATTTGAGTTTCCATAAAATTTAATCCAGATCTCATTTCAGCGATCAATCCTGTGCGCCAATTGATCTGGCACAACTCTCCCTCCGATAAATCATCATTAAATTTACCTATTTGTTAGGGTAACCCTCGAGCAATCATATATTGCGCGGTTTTATTCACCCGCAAGCGAATGTCTGCCCACCCCGCCCAACGGGGGGAAGATCCACACCAAGATGGAACGGGTCAGACGAGACCAAAACATTTATCTGGGAGTGATAAACGTGGGTTCACAACACAGGCATATCAAACTGGGCCTCGCCACCCTGCTGCTGACTACCAGCCTTGGCACCAGCGGCTGGGCACTGGCTGATGACGCAACCACCAATGGCAAGATAGAGGCGCGCAGCGAGCTGTTCGCCAAGGATCACGCCGATCAGTTCACCAGCTGGCAAGCCACCAGCGAGAGCAAGGAGCGCACCGACGCGCTGGCGGAAGATCCCAATATGGTGGTGCTGTGGGGCGGTTACCCCTTCGCCAAGGATTACAACAAGCCGCGGGGCCACTTCTATGCGCTGACCGACGTGCGGGAAACCCTGCGTACCGGCGCCCCCAAGACAGCCGAAGATGGCCCGCTGCCGATGGCCTGCTGGAGCTGCAAAGGCCCGGATGTGGCCCGCGTCATCGACGAGCAGGGTGAGGATGGCTACTTCAAGGGGATGTGGGCCAAGGGCGGGCCGGAAGTAGTCAACACCATCGGCTGCGCCGACTGCCACGACACCGCCTCGAAGGAGTTCAAGGAGGGCAAACCGGCCCTGCACCTCTCCCGTCCCTATGCCGATCGGGCCATGACAGCCATCGGCAAGCAGTTCAAGGAGCAGGGGCGCTTTGATCAGCAGTCCCAGGTGTGCGGCCAGTGCCACGTGGAGTACTACTTCAGCGGCCCCACCAAGGCGGTCAAATTTCCCTGGGACAAGGGCACCACGGTGGAGCAGATGGAGGCCTATTACGATGAAATCGGCTTTGCCGACTGGACTCATGCCCTCTCCAAAACCCCCATGCTGAAAGCCCAGCACCCCGAGTACGAAACCTGGCGCGCCGGCATTCACGGCCAGAACAACGTCGCCTGTGTCGATTGCCACATGCCCAAGGTGCAGAACGAGCAGGGCAAGGTCTACACGGATCACAAAGTGGGGAACCCCTTCGATCGTTTCGAGCAGACCTGCCGCAACTGTCATACCCAGAGCAAGGAGATGCTGCAGGGGATCGTCAAGCAGCGCAAAGAGGCGGTAATCGAAACCAAGCTGAAGGTCGAGAAGCAGCTGGTACACGCCCACTTTGAAGCCAAGGCGGCCTGGGATGCCGGCGCCACCGAGGCTGAGATGAAGGATATTCTGCAGGACATCCGTCACGCCCAGTGGCGCTGGGACTACGCCATCGCATCCCACGGGGTGCAGATGCACGCCCCCGAAGTGGCCCTCAAGGTACTTGGCAGCGCGCTGGATAAAGCCGCTGACGCCCGCACCAAGCTGGCGCGCCTGTTGGCCAGCAAGGGGATCAGCCACGAGATCGCCATCCCCGACATCTCCACCAAGGAGAAAGCGCAAGCCGCCCTTGGCATGGATATGAAGCAGTTCAACAGCGACAAGGCCCAATTCCTCAAGACCACGGTCCCCGCCTGGGATGCCGAGGCCAAAGCAGCCGGACGGCTGGCACAGTAACGGCGCCTGCGGGTCCGGCGCCAAGTCGGGCCCTCAGCGGATGGAGGCTTCCTATGGGTGATTTAACGATGGATTTTTTACGACTGATGCTGATGGCAGCCATGCTGCTCACCAGCCTGCAGGGTCAGGCGGCCGAGCCGGCAGCAGCCCCTGTTCCAGCTACACATGAGGTGGAATTTTTACGCAATCCCGACAAGGCCTGCACCGACTGTCACAAGGAGCAGAGCGAAGGGATGCACGGCAAGCATGGTCAGGCGACCAATCCCAACAACCTTAAACCGGTGACCTGCACCAACTGCCACGGCCAGCCCTCCCCCCAGCACCGGGAAGGGGTCAAGGATGTGATGCGCTTCAGCCACAGCCTGAAGGATAAAGAGAGCATCAAGCTTTATCCCATCAGCGAGCAGAATGGAGTCTGCATGAGCTGCCACGAGCCTAAAGAGCTGCGCGAGGCGCTCTGGGCCCACGACGTGCACGCCACCAAGCTCACCTGCACCAGCTGTCACCAGTTGCATCCGGCCAAGGAGCCCATGGTGGCGATCCCGGAAAAATCCCGCATCAAGCTCTGCGTCGACTGTCACAGCAAGCAACATGAGGCCAGCAAGGCCCGGCAGGAGCAGTCCAAACCGGCTACCGGCAAGGAGGCATCATGAGCTGCTCTCGCCGTGACTTTATGGCGGGCATGGGCGCAGGGGCCCTTATCATGATGACGGGGCCGACTCGCACCCTTGCCACCCCCCTTGCCCACAGCCAGACCATAGACGGGGTCCGCTATGGCATGATCCACGATGAGACGGCCTGCATCGGCTGTACCGCTTGCATGGATGCCTGCCGGGAAGTGAACAAAGTGCCAGAAGGGGTCTCGCGCCTCGAGATCATCCGCTCAAGCCCCATCGGGGAATTTCCCGACGCCGAGTACCGCTTCTTTCGCAAGTCCTGCCAGCACTGCGACAACGCCCCCTGCGTCCACGTCTGCCCCACCGGCGCCTCCCATATTCGCAAGGAGGATGGCATCGTCGATGTCGACGCGGATCTCTGCGTCGGCTGCATGTATTGCCTCGCCGCCTGCCCCTATCAGGTGCGCTTTATCAACCCGGTCACCCGAGTGGCGGACAAATGCGACTTTTGCCGCAAGACCAACCTGGCGGCGGGCAAGGAGCCGGCCTGCGTGGAATCCTGCCCCACCAAGGCGCTGGTGTTCGGCAATCTGGATGATCCGGACAGCCCCATCGCCCAACGGCTGGTGAAGGAGACCACCTATCGCTACAAGCAGGCGCTCGGCACCTCGCCCAAGATGTACCGCGTGCCCAAAGGGGAGATAACCTCATGACCATGCAAGCGGCATTTCAATTCCTCTCCCTTGTCTGGGGATTTGTCCGATCGCCATCTACCGAAGCAACAGAAGGAGGAATGGATCATGTTGCATGACGCATTTCACTTCCCTTCACTTGTCTGGGACTGGCCGATCGCCATCTACCTGTTCCTGCTCGGCATCTCCGCCGGAGCCACCACCCTCTCGGTGCTGTTGCGCCGCAAGGGGGCCGGCAGCGAGAGCGGCATCATCAAGGCGACCGCCATTCTGGCGCCGGTGAGCGTCGTGTTGGGGCTGCTTATCCTCATCTTCCACCTGGCCCGCCCCTGGACCTTCTGGAAGCTGATGCTCCACTACCAGTTCGACTCAGTGATGTCGATGGGGGTCATGCTGTTTCAGCTCTATATGGCGGTGCTGTTCGCCTGGCTGGCGGTGGTATTTCGGGCCGAGATCGAGACCTTGCGCAGTCACCTGCTGCAAGAGAAGTTCGCCTTTGTGGATGGGCTGATTGGCTGGCTTGCCCGCATCGAGCGGCTGCTGGCGCCGCTCTTGCTGCTGCTCGCCGTGCTGTTGGGGGCCTACACCGGCTTTCTGCTCTCGGCGCTCAAGACCTATCCGCTCCTGAACAACCCGGTGTTGCCGGTGCTGTTTCTGGTCTCGGGCATCAGCTCAGGTATCGCCTCCACCATCTTGCTGGCAGTGACGATCTTCAAGGAGAACCATCACAGCCAGGGGGTGAGCTTTGTGCATCGCTTCGAGCGGCCGGTGCTGGCGGTGGAGGTGTTGCTGCTGGTCTGCTTCTTTACAGGCCTCTACTTCGGTGGCGGTCAGAAAGAGGTGGCGATGTGGGCGGCCATCGGCAGCGGCTTCTGGGCTCAGGTGTTCTGGGTCGGGGTGGTGGGCATCGGCATGCTACTGCCCCAGCTGCTGGCTCTGCTGACCCCGGCGCCCCTGCGGGAGCGCAACGGCCATCTGGTGCTGGTCTGCAGCCTGACCCTGGTGGGGATCCTGCTGCTGCGCTACTTCGTGCTCTATGCCGGCCAGATGACGGTAGTTTAAAAACCGGTTCACGCTCCTGTTGCGAGGCCGTGATCAAGGCTCATGTGCTGCTCGGAATCCTCATGTATTAACATACACTCCGGTTCCTGCGCTGCTCTTTACCTTGCTGACGACCTCTCACGACGGATCGTGAATCGGTTATTGAAAGCTGGGGATAAGCGCCAGCCACCCTCGGGTGATTGGCGCTTATTTGTTGCGATTGCTTATTGCCAGGAATGTGGATGTTATCCCCCAGCGCCGGTACGGTGCAGACGCTGCGGCATAACATAGACGAATAATTGACTGGAGGTCATGTGCTGGCGGAGCTCGGCTATCTCTCACTATTGCTGGCGACCGGGCTCGCCCTGCTGCAAGGGCTGCTGCCCTGGCTGGGGCTGCGGCTCGCTTCACGCCCGCTGCTCGGCTGCGCAACACCGCTGGCCCTCCTGGTCGCGCTCCTGTTGTTGGCCGCCCTGCTGCTGCTCGCCAGCTGCTTTGGTCAGGATGACTTCACTCTGGTCTATGTGGCCCAGCACGCCAACAGCGCCCTGCCTCTTGGCTTCAAGCTGGCGGCGGTATGGGGTGGCCACGAGGGCTCCATGCTCTTCTTCGTCTTTGCGCTGGGGCTGTGGGGCGCGCTGGTGGCACTTTGCTCCAAGCGGGTCGATCCGCTCATCCGCACCCGGGTATTGGCCATCATGGGGCTGATCGTCGGGCTGTTCGGCCTCTATACCCTGATCTTCTCCAGCCCGTTTGACCGCCAGTTCCCGGGGCCGCTGGAGGGGCGTGATCTCAACCCCATGCTGCAGGATATGGGCCTTATCATCCACCCACCCCTGCTCTATCTCGGTTACGTCGGCTTTGCGGTCAACTTCGCCTTCGCCATGGCGGCGCTGCACTCGGGCAGGCTCGATGGCGCCGTGGCCCACTGGAGCCGACCCTGGGCGCTCGGCTCCTGGGTGTTTCTCACCGCCGGCATCGTGCTGGGCTCCTGGTGGGCCTATTACGAGCTCGGCTGGGGCGGCTGGTGGTTCTGGGATCCGGTGGAAAATGCCTCCCTCTTGCCCTGGCTGCTCGGCACCGCTCTGCTGCACGCCCTGATTGTCTGCGAGAAGCGCGGCGCCTACGGCCACGCCGTGCTGTTGCTCTCCATCTTCACCTTCGCCTTGAGCCTGCTCGGCACCTTCGTGGTGCGCTCCGGGATACTCACCTCGGTGCACGCCTTTGCGGTGGACCCCAGCCGCGGCCTCACCCTGTTGTTGCTGCTCGGCTTGCTATTGACCTGCGCCCTCACCCTGTTTGCCCTGCGGGCGGACATTCGCGCCCCCTACGCCCGCTTTGGCTTGCTGTCAAAGGAGGGGCTGCTCGGCGCCGCCATCCTGCTGCTCTGCGTGGCCTGCGCCAGCGTGCTGCTCGGCACCTTCTACCCCATGGTGTTCCAGTCGCTCCATCTGGGATCGCTCTCGGTGGGCGCCCCCTATTTCAATACCATCTTCGTGCCGCTGGCCCTCTGCCTGATGGGGCTGATGACCCAGCTGCCGCGCCTGCGCTGGCAGCAGCTTGCGGCACATTCCCGACTAAACGCTCTGTTACCGCCGCTGTTTGGCCTGCTTGGCGGCGGGCTGCTTAGCCTTACCTATCTGGAACAGGGATCGTTTTCCGGTAGCTGGATTGGCATCCTCGCCAATATGGTGAGCCTCTGGCTGATGGCCAGCCTGCTGCTCCCGCTCATGCAACCGACATTGCTGCGCGAGTTCACCCTCAATCGGTTTGGCAGCTTGCTGGCCCACCTCGGGGTAGCGGTGTGCGCCCTTGGCATCGCGCAGGTGAGTCACCACAGTCAGGAAGGGGGCACTGTGCTAAGTGCCAACCACCCCTACCAGCTCGGCGCGTTCGAGTTTCGTTATGAGGGGCGCGAGCCGGTGATCGGCCCCAACTATACCGCCGAGCGGATCACGCTTAGCGTGCATAAAGACGGTAAAGAGGTGGTGCGGCTGACGCCGGAGCGGCGCCACTACAGCGTGCGCACCATAAACATGAACGAACCCGGCATCGCGTGGGGAATGCTCGGCGATCTCTACGTGGTGCTGGGTGAGAAGATGGGGCCAGATGCCTATGCCATGCGGCTGCACTACAAGCCGCTGGTACGCTGGATCTGGCTCGGCGGCCTGTTGATGATGGCGGGCGGCACCCTGCGTCTGCTCGCCCGTCGCCCCTTGCTTGCCTCCCGCCCAGTTGCGGTTGGCACCTCCCATCCCCGGCTCGAACAGGAGGCGTTATGAGATCCCGCCTGCGCCTCTTTCTTCCACTGCTGCTGACCCTGGGCCTTGGCGCCCTGCTCTGGCTCGGCCTTGGCAACAATCCATATAGCCAGGATGAGGCGACGCTCGGTCGTACCCTGCCTGCGTGGCAGAGCGACAATCTGCTGGACGGACGTCCGATCCAGACCGCCAGCCTCAAGGGGGAGCCCTTTGTGCTTAACGTCTGGGCCAGCTGGTGCGCCAACTGCCGCGCCGAGCATCCGCTGCTCAGCGAGCTCGCGGGCACAGTCCCCCTCTACGGCCTCAACTACCGGGACAAGGGGGATGCCGCCCGCGCCTGGCTTATCCAGGCGGGCAACCCCTATCGCGCTGTGCTGGCCGACCCTGACGGCAAACTGGCCCTTGAGCTCGGCGTCTACGGCACGCCGGAAACCTATCTGTTTGATGCCGATGGCACCCTGCTAGCCCGCCATACCGGCGAGCTTACTAAAGGGATCTGGCAACGCCAGTTTGCCCCTCTGCTCGACAAGGCGCGAACTGACGCGCAAATGAACGCCGCCACTACTGCACCAGCTATTGCAATATCAGCTCGGGAGACACAGCCATGATGCGCCGTTCTCTTGCCTGCGCCCTGCTGGCCCTCGGCATGCTACTGAGTGCCACTGCATATTCCAGCGGGGTCGATACCTATCAGTTTCGCCATCCCGAGCTGCAAAATCGGGCGCAAGAGCTGGCCCGCGCCCTGCGCTGCCCCCAGTGCCAGAACCAGAACCTGGTGGAGTCCAACTCCCCCATCGCCCGGGATCTGCGGCTAGAGGTCTACCGCTGGGTGGACGAGGGACAGAGCGATGAGCTGGTGATCGCCCGCATGACGGAGCGCTTCGGCGATTTCGTCCGCTACGATCCCCCCTTCAAGGCCAGCACGGTGCTGCTGTGGGGCGGTCCCCTGCTGCTGTTGGGGCTGGCGCTGTTGACCCTGTTTCGCCGCCTGACACGCACAAAGGTACAAGCCATCCCCGTCGTTAGAGCAATGATTGAACCCATTCATCAACCTGCGGCCGATCCCCGCAGCGAATTGAATTGGCTGATCATGCATGGGGAGCAGACAGGCCTCTCCCCCGACCAGCCACTCTACAGGGAGCTGAGCGCCGCCCGCCTGGCCAACGCCATCCCGGCGGCTGAGCTGACCCTGCGTGCGCAACTGGCCAGCCAGCATGACAATCGCGGCCGCAATAACCGGCACGGGCGGGCCTTGTTGCTGCTTGGCATCATGGCATGCGTAGCCGTTGCAGCTGTCTATCTGAGCACCGGCCGCTATCAGGCATGGCAGGCTTATCAGTCGCGCCCCGATCCGCTGGCGGGGTTGAGCCCGAGGGATCTGCAAGACAAGGAGCTGGGGAGTCTGCATCAGAAACTTCAGCGCAACCCCGCCGATCTCGACAGCTGGGCGGCGCTCGGCCAGCTCTATCTCTATCGGGGCGAATATGACAACGCCCTGCTCGCCTATCAGCGTCTCGCCCTGCTGGAGGGTGGTGCCAGCGCGGCGACCCAGGCCGCTCAGGCGACCGTACTCTACTACCGAGCGGGCCAGCAGCTGACTCCCGAGGCAACCCGCCTGCTGGAGAGTGCCCTCAAGCAGGACGCGGGGGAAGTGAGCGCCCTGATGCTGCTCGCCTCCGATCACTTTCTGCATGGCCGCTACAGCCAGGCCATTGCGCTGTGGCAGCAACTGCTCGATGGCGAGCGACCCCGCATCAACCGGGCCGCGCTGATCGAGGCGATCCAGACGGCAAGCATAATGGGCGGGTAACCCCTTGATTGAAGTCGCGAATTCAACTTCGAAGTGCAATTCCCGATTAAAAATCAGGCTGCTTTCAGAAGTTCGTCAAAAACCACCTGTGG
>NZ_JAPDCI010000010.1:0-165094 GCF_027705905.1 Aeromonas sp. Y293-4
GTTGAGCTAACCCATACTAATTACCCGTGAGGCTTAACCATACAACACCCAAGAAGTGTTCTAAGGCTTGTAGCAAACCTAAGCGAACTACTAATTCAGTGATAGCGAAGCCAATAGGCAACCTCGTTACTCACGTCAGCTTTCTAGATTAAAGAATTTGCCTGGCGGCCATAGCGCCGTGGAACCACCTGATCCCATGCCGAACTCAGAAGTGAAACGCGGTAGCGCCGATGGTAGTGTGGCATTCGCCATGCGAGAGTAGGACACTGCCAGGCACCCAATACAAGAAACCCCGCTCAATGAGCGGGGTTTTTTATTGCCTGCAATTCAGCAAATCGTCAGATAACTGACCTTTTATTCCCTCTTCCCTGCCGTTTCCCCCTGTTTTTCCTTCCCGATTTTCTCCGGTTATGCCATCGCGGCTGGCGGTGGTTGTCGCTATAATGGCCGCCCTCAAGCAAGGTGGTGGTATGAAAGCAGAATATCTACAGCGATTCGGGGGCATTGCCCGTCTTTATGGTCAGAGCGCACTGCGTTCCTTTAGCCAGGCCAAGGTCTGTGTGGTGGGGATCGGCGGTGTGGGCTCCTGGGCGGTGGAGGCGCTGGCCCGCGCCGGTATCAACCAGATCACCCTGATCGACATGGACGATATCTGCATCACCAACACCAATCGCCAGATCCACGCCATGAAGGGTACGGTCGGTCGCCTCAAGACCGAGGTGATGGCCGAGCGTATTCGCGCCATCAATCCGGATTGCGACGTGATCGAGGTGGACGATTTCGTCACCGCCGACAATCTGGCCGAGCATATCAAGCGGGAGTTTGACTATGTGGTGGACGCCATCGACTCGGTCAAGGCCAAGGTGGCGCTGATTGCCTTCTGCAAGCGTAACAAGATCCCGGTGATTGTAGCGGGTGGTGCTGGCGGGCAGATGGATCCGACCCAAATCACCGTGGCCGATTTGGCCAAGACGATTCAAGACCCGTTGGCGGCCAAGGTGCGCTCCGACCTGCGCCGGTTACACAACTTCAGCAAGAATCCGGCGCGCAAATTCGGGGTGGAGTGTGTTTTCTCAACCGAGCAGCTGAGCTATCCGGATGGCAATGGTGGCACCTGTCAGGCCAAAGCGGCCAGCGATGGCACCATGAAGATGGATTGCGCCTCCGGCTTTGGCGCCGTGACGCCGGTGACGGCAACCTTTGGGCTGGTTGCCGCGTCCCGGGTATTGAAGAAGATTGCCGAGCGGGGTGCCCGCGCCGAGAAAGAGGCAGGGAATGAAGATGCTGGGTCGATTGGCGAAGCCTAATCGACCACTGAACAAGGCGGGTTAGACCGCTTGTTCCCGGATCGCCAGCACGATCGCTCTGAGCCCGTTACCTCGTGACGGGCTCAAGTGTTTCTCAAGTCCCAGTTCGCTGAAATACCCTTCCATATCAAAAGCCTGGATCGCCGCAGACGATTGGTGGTTGAGTGCCGCCAGCACGATGACGATAAGGCCCCGCACGATGCGGGCATCGGAATCACAGGCAAAGTTCCAGCAGCCATCCTCGCTTTGTTCTCCCTTCAGCCAGGCCTGGCTTTCACACCCCTTGAGGCGAAACTCCTCCTGCTGCCATTCGCCGGGTAGCTCCGGCAGCTGCTTGCCGAGCTGGATGATGAGCCGGTACTGGTTCTCCCAGCCATGAGCGGCGGCAAACTGCTGGCGGATGGTGTCAGCGTTGGGCTCAAGGCCAATCTGGGTATAGCTTGCGAGGTCACTCATTCGGTTGTCTGCCTTAGAAGAAGTCACTGAGTCTGTGCAGGGCGGCCAGCAGGGCGTCGACATCGTCCCGATTGTTGTAGCAGGCCAGCGAGGCGCGCATCGTGCCGCCGATCCCGAGCGACTCCATCAACGGCATGGCGCAGTGATGGCCGACTCGCAGGGCGATCCCCTGCATATCGAGCAGGGTAGCGGCATCCTGCGGGTGGATATCCTCGAGCAAGAAAGAGACAGCACCGGCGCGCTGATTGGGTTCGCCGATCAGACGAAGCCCCGGCACCTGTTGCAGACCTGCGACCAGATAGTCGGTCAGTGCCTGTTCATGGTTGGCGAGCCATTGCCGGTCTTGCTCCATCACAAAGTCGATGGCGGCGGCGAGGCCGATAGCACCGGCGATATGGGGGGTGCCCGCCTCGAACTTGAAGGGTAGGGTATTGAAGGTGGTGCCGCTGAAACTGACCCGATCGATCATCTCGCCACCGGCTTGCCAGGGCGGCATCCGCTCCAATAGCTCGGTGCGGCCCCACAACACGCCGATGCCGGTCGGGCCATAGAGTTTGTGGCCGGAGAAGGCATAGAAGTCGCAACCGATGGTTTGCACATCCACCTCGAGATGAGCCACCGCTTGGGCGCCGTCGATCAGGGTCAGAACGCCGACTGCCTTGGCCGCTGCCACCATCTCTTTGACTGGATTGACGGTGCCAAGGGCATTGGATACGTGGGCCACGCTCACCAGCCGGGTGCGTGGCCCCAGCATGGCGTGATAGGCGGCCAGATCGAGATCGCCCCGCTCATCGAGGGGGATAACCCGGATGACTGCGCCGGTGCGCTGGGCGACCAGCTGCCACGGGACGATGTTGGCGTGGTGCTCCAGCGTACTGAGGATGATTTCATCCCCCGCCTTGAGCTCGCTCATCCCCCAGCTCTGGGCTACCAGATTGATCGCTTCCGTGGTGCCGCGGGTCCAGATCACCTCGTGGCTGCGGGGTGCATTGATGAAGCGGGCGACCGTCTCGCGGGCATCTTCGAAGGCGAGGGTGGCGCGGCCACTCAGGGCGTGGGCGGCACGGTGCACGTTGGCGTTGTCGGCCCGATAGTAGTGAGCGATGGCATCCAGTACCGCGCGCGGTTTCTGGGTGGTGGCGGCGTTGTCCAGATAGACCAGAGGGTGGCCGTTTACCTCCTGCGCCAAGGCCGGAAACTGGCTGCGCAGTTGGTTGTGCTGTTGCTGATTCATGCTCCCCTCACTATCTGGAAAAAGTCATCATTTCGAAGGTCGGCCATGATCCTGAAAATAGCGCCCGAACACAAGGTGCGATAAGTCGGAATGGCGGTTGCTTGCCGTGCAGCAGGTACGGCTCATCGGGTGATTTCTGGTACAATGCCGCCCCTCATCATAAGCCAAGAGATCCGGCCCATGAAGCTCAACCCCAATCAGAACGAAGCGGTCAAGTATGTCTCCGGCCCTTGCCTGGTGCTGGCGGGTGCCGGATCGGGCAAGACCCGCGTCATCACCAACAAGATTGCCTATCTGGTGCAGCAGTGCGGCTACAGTGCGCGCAACATCGCTGCGGTCACCTTTACCAACAAGGCGGCGCGGGAGATGAAGGAGCGGGTCGGCCAGACCCTGGGTCGCAAGGAGGCGCGGGGGCTGATGGTCTCCACCTTCCATACCCTGGGTCTCGATATCATTCGTCGGGAGCACAAGAGCCTGAATCTCAAGGCCAACTTCTCCCTGTTCGATGACACCGACCAGCTGGCGCTGCTGAAAGAGTTGACTGAAGACGATCTCGACAACGACAAGGACAAGCTCTCGGCCCTTATCAGCCAAATCTCCAACTGGAAGAACGATCTTATCCTGCCGGCCCGCGCCATGCGTATTGCTCGCGGGCCGGAAGAGGTGTTGATGGCCCAGCTCTACGAGCGTTATCACCGCCAGATGGTGGCCTATAACGCCCTGGATTTTGACGACCTCATCGTGATGCCGACCCTGCTGCTCAAGAGCAATCAGGAGGTGCGCGAGCGCTGGCAGAACAAGATCCGCTATCTGCTGGTCGATGAGTACCAAGACACCAACACCAGCCAGTACGAACTGGTGAAGCAGATCGTCGGCGAGCGGGCCCGCTTTACCGTGGTGGGGGATGACGACCAGTCGATCTACTCCTGGCGTGGGGCCAAGCCGCAGAATTTGGTGCTGCTGAGCGAAGATTTCCCCAGCCTCAAGCTGATCAAGCTGGAGCAGAACTACCGCTCCAAGCGGCGTATCCTCAAGTGCGCCAACATCCTGATCGCCAACAATCCCCACGTCTATGACAAGGCGCTCTTCTCCGAGCTGGATGAGGGGGTGAAGCTCAAGGTGCTGTTCGCCAAGAACGAGGAGCACGAAGCGGAGCGGATTGCCGCCGAGATGATGGGCCACAAGTTTATGAACCGCACCCGGTTCAAGGATTACGCCATCCTCTATCGGGGCAACCATCAGTCGCGCATCTTCGAGAAGGCGTTGATGACCAACCGGATTCCTTATCGCATCTCCGGCGGCACCTCGTTTTTCTCCCGCACCGAGATCAAGGACATCATGGCCTACCTCAAGCTGCTGGTGAATCCGGATGAGGACACCGCCTTCCTGCGGGTGGTCAACCTGCCGCGCCGCGAGATTGGCCCCACTACCCTCGAAAAACTGGGGCAGTATGCCAATCAACGCGGCAAGAGCCTGTTTGCCGCCAGCTTCGAGCTGGGGCTCGAGCAGCACCTCTCCGGGCGGGGCCTCGTGGCCCTGCAGGCTTTCACCAACTGGCTGGTACGCCTTGGCGATCAGGCGCTGCGCGGCAATCCGGTGGAGGCGGTGCGGGACATGATCAAGGAGATCCACTACGAAGAGTGGCTCTACGAGACCTCCCCCAGCCCGAAAGCGGCCGAGATGCGGATGCAGAACGTCTCCACCCTCTATCGCTGGATCACCGAGATGCTGGAAGGGGATGAGCTGGAGGAGTCGATGACGCTGGCTCAGGTGGTCACTCGCCTCACCCTACGCGACATGATGGAACGCAACGAAGGTGAGGATGATGCGGATCAGGTGCAGTTGATGACGCTGCACGCCTCAAAGGGGCTGGAGTTCCCCTATGTCTATATGGTGGGGATGGAGGAGGGCTTGCTGCCCCACCAGACCAGCATCGACGAGGACAACGTAGAGGAGGAACGGCGCCTCGCCTACGTGGGCATCACCCGGGCCCAGACCGAGCTGACCTTTACCCTCTGCAAGGAGCGGCGCCAGTTTGGCGAGTCGGTACGGCCCGAGCCGAGCCGCTTCCTGCTGGAGCTGCCGCAGGATGACCTTGAATGGGAAAACCAGAAGAAGGTGACTGCCGAGGAGCGCCAGCAGAAGGGACAGGTCGGTGTTGCCAACCTGCGTGCGTTGTTCAAGAAGGATTAACCCTAAGGATTGGCCGGAGTCAGTAGCGGCACTATATCTGCTCCCGGCATGGGCGGAGATATATAGCGCCCTTGCCCCATCCGGCAGCCAATATCAATCAGCTTCTGCAATTGCTGCTGGTTCTCGATCCCCTCGACTACCAGGGTGTAATCGAGATCCTGACAGATATCCCGCATGGCGCGGATCAGCGCCAAATCTTTGGGTGATTGCAGCATCCGCTGGGTAAAGCTGTCATCCACCTTGATGTAGTCCACCGGGAAGTGGAACAGGGCGTTGAGGGAGGAGAAGCCGGTCCCGAAATCATCGAGGCTGATCTGGATGCCCTTGGCGCGCAGCTCGTGCAGGGATGCCAGCGCATCGGAATCTTGCCGCGACAGCTCCCGCTCGTTGAATTCAAAAATCAGATAGCCGGGTGCGACCCCTTCCTCTTCGATGATCCCCATCAGTCGCATGATGTGGTCATGGTTGACCAGATGCTTGCCCGACAGATTGATGGCGATCTTGAACTTGCCCTGCCCGGAGATTGGCAGCCAGTTCTTCAGTTGCTGACAGGTGTGGCGCAGGATCTGGTAATCCAGCTCCAGAATCAGGCCGCACTGCTCTGCCAGCGGAATAAAGTCGAACGCATCCTTCAGGATGCCCTCCTCGGTCAGCCAGCGCGCCATCACCTCCAGTCCGGTCAGGCGGCTATCCTGCAGCCGGATCACCGGTTGGAAATAGGGGACGATACGCCCCTCCCGCAGGGCTCTGGCCAGCATCTCTTCCGGCGAATTCCAGTTCTGGTTGATGCAATCATCCGAGTAGCTGACGATGCGACTGCGACCATTGCGCTTGGCCTGATACATGGCCAAATCGGCCTGATGGAGCAGCTGGCTGATATCTGAGGTTTGCTCGGAGACGCTCGATACCCCAAGGCTGACGGTAATGCTCAGCTCATTGCCGAGTAGCCGAAACGGGTAGGAGAGACGACTGATAATGCGGTTGAGCACCGGGCTGATGTCATCGTCGCTCTTGCTGCTGTCCAGATAGATGACAAACTCGTCGCCCCCCAGTCTGGCCACCAGATCGTTTTGCCGGATGCAGGTTTGCAGGCGGCGGCTGACTTCCTTGAGCAGCTGATCGCCAGCACTGTGGCCCAGGGTGTCATTGATCTGCTTGAAGTGATCCACATCGATAAAAATCACCGCGAATCCCGGCGACTTGTAGCGGTTGTAGTGGGTCATGGCGTGGTTGAGGTGGTTCATCAACAGCGCGCGGTTGGGCAGCTGGGTCAGCGGGTCGTGAAGCGCATCGAATTGCAGCCGCCGTTCCAGCTCCTGATGCTGCTTGAGCTGCTTTTGCAGCCTGAGGTTGGTCTGACGCAGCTGTTGCAGCCGCTGGTTGATGGAGTCTTCAGTATTGATGTCGTTGAGCTGCTGGCGGATCCGTCTCAGCTCCAGCAGCAGGGTGAGCTGACCACGCAGGAAGTCGAGAAACAGCTTGTCGTCGGTCTCCAGCGGTTGAGCCGTGCTGATGATGAAGTGGGCGAAGTACTGTTGTTGCAGCCGCAGCGGCATGCTGTGCCAGTAGCGTGACTCCCTGCTCACCTCGATATTGCTGGTGCTGTGGCACAAGCCGCTGATGAACTCGTCTCCCTGATGGGGATGGGCAGGGTAGATCTTTTCCAGCTTCTGACTGGTTAATCTGACCAGCAGCATGTCCTCAATGGTGAGCATCTGGCGCAGTACCGCTTCCAGCTGGGAGAAGAGCGCCTGAGCCGGCAGGGTATTGGCGAGCCGCATGATGCGGCTGATGCTCTCGATTTTCTTTTTCCAGTTCGGGTCTTTGCGGATCAGCGGCGAAGGGAGCTCGGTGAGATGGGAGCCCGCCTGGGTTTCGGTCAGCCGTTTGGCCAGACACTCCAGCAGCAGGCGCAGGGTCGGCAGGTCGGCTGGGGTGCCACGCGCCAACAACCACTGTATCTGGCCATGCTCGATGGGGAAGACGCACCACCCTTCGGCCTCATCCAGCTGGGTGAGCTGGTCTGTGATGCGGGACTGCTCACGGCCCAGCTGTTGCTTGAAGATGTCGCTGACCTTGTAGGCGTAAAGCCAGTTCAGACCGGTATCGGAGAGGCCCAGCATGCCGAAATGTTGCAGCGGGCAGAGTTGGTCAATCTGCTGGATCAGGGAATCGTAATCGTCAGACGTGGCGGTTTGTGGCGCCGGGAAGTCCATAATGGCAGAGACTAACGCCAACAGAGGAGTTGAGTAGTGGGGTTCGATGGATTGGGCCGACATGTGCAACTCCCGATATGTCTACCTTACAAGAGTAGTCGGAAGTCGATAGATTGAAAGGGCCGCAATTGCGGCCCTTTCAAATACTTACAGCTTGTCGATCATGTAGTGGATGGCGTTTTCAATCTCTTCATCACTACAGTTCGCACAGGTGCCGCGCGGAGGCATCATGCCGGACTTGCCGGTAAAGCCTTCAATGGCATGTTTCTTGAGAGTATCAATGCCCTGGGCGATGCGAGGATCCCAGGCTGCCTTGTCACCCCGTTTGGGGGCACCAGCGGCGCCGGTGTCGTGACAGGCAAAGCAGGCGCCCTTGTATACCGTTTCGCCATCGCGGGGACCGGAAGAGGCGGCCGCCGCCGGAGCAGCACTCGCGCCGGCAATACCTTCCAGATCCTTGGCGGTATAGACCTGACCGATTGGTTTGATCCGCTCGGCAATGGCTTCCGGTGACATCTCATCGGCAGCAAGCACTGCCCCAGACAAGCTGGCGGCCGTCATCCCGACAGCCAGCAAATAGCTCAGTTTTTTCAACACGCTCATATACTCCCAGCAGTCTTTTATTATCCATGTAAACGACGGGATTATAACCGAATAGTTACAGCCATTTAAACGCTTGTGTGTGAAGTGTTAAACACTCTGCGTGCAAAGTTTTGGCCGATATCACGGCAATTCTGGTGGTGGAGATAAAAAGAAACCCGGCATTCGCCGGGTTTCGGGTACCCAAGGGGTGAAATGGGTTATTTGTCCCAGCTCAGGATCACCTTGCCGGAGTGGCCGGAGCGCATCGCATCGAACCCCTGCTGGAATTCGTCGATGTGGAATCTGTGGGTGATGATGGGGGAGAGATCCAGCCCGGACTGGATCAGGCTGGCCATTTTGTACCAGGTCTCGAACATCTCGCGGCCATAGATCCCTTTGATAAACAGCCCCTTGAAGATCACCTTGTTCCAGTCGATGGCCATGGTGGAGGGGGGGATGCCAAGCATGGCGATCTTGCCGCCGTGGTTCATCTTGTCGAGCATCTCCTGGAAGGCGCTCGGGACGCCGGACATCTCCAGCCCCACATCGAAGCCTTCGGTCATGCCCAGCTCGCTCATTACGTCGGCCAGCTTCTCCTTGGCCACGTTGACCGCGCGGGTGGCGCCCATCTTGCGGGCCAGCTCCAGCCGGTATTCGTTGACATCGGTGATTACCACATGGCGCGCACCCACATGGCGGCAGACGGCGGCGGCCATGATACCGATGGGGCCTGCCCCGGTGATGAGCACATCTTCACCCACCAGATCGAAGGAGAGGGCGGTGTGTACCGCATTGCCGAACGGGTCGAAGATGGCGGCCAGCTCGTCCGGGATGTTGTCCGGCAGCTTGAAGGCGTTGAATGCGGGGATCACCAGATACTCGGCAAAGGCGCCCGGGCGGTTGACGCCAACACCAATGGTGTTGCGGCAGAGGTGAGTGCGGCCAGCGCGGCAGTTACGGCAGTGACCGCAGGTGATATGCCCTTCACCGGAGACCCGATCGCCGATGGCGAAGCCGCGCACCTCCTGACCGATAGCGACCACTTCCCCAACATATTCGTGGCCGACCACCATGGGTACCGGAATGGTCTTCTGGGACCACTCGTCCCAGTTGTAGATATGGATATCGGTGCCGCAGATGGCGGTTTTGCGGATCTTGATCAGCAGGTCGTTGTGGCCGAGCTCGGGGGCCGGCACATCCGTCATCCAGATGCCGACCTCTTTGTGCAGTTTGGAGAGTGCTTTCATGGCTGTTCCTTCAATATGAATGCAGAAAAAAGGGGCTGCAGCCCCTTGATTCAAATCAGATAACGCCGAGTTCACGGCCGATGCGGATAAAGGCGTCGATCGCCTTGTCCAGCTGCTCGCGGGTATGGGCGGCAGACATCTGGGTGCGAATGCGGGCCTGACCCTTGGGCACGACCGGGAAGGAGAAGCCCACCACATAGATGCCGGCTGCCAGCATGCGGCTTGCCATTTCGGAGGCCAGTTTGGCATCCCCCAACATCACCGGAATGATGGCGTGGTCGGCGCCAGCCAGAGTGAAGCCGGCGGCGCTCATCCGCTTGCGGAAGTAACGGCTGTTCTCTTTCAGGCGAGCACGCAGGTCGTGACCTTCCGCCAGCATGTCGATCACCTTGATAGTGGCGGCAACGATGGAGGGGGCCAGCGAGTTGGAGAAGAGGTACGGGCGGGAGCGCTGACGCAGCCAGTCGATCACCTCTTTCTTGCCGGAGGTATAGCCGCCGGATGCGCCGCCGAGCGCCTTGCCCAAGGTACCGGTGATGATGTCGACCCGATCCATCACGCCACAGTATTCGTGGGTGCCGCGACCATTTTCGCCGATAAAGCCGACGGCGTGGGAGTCATCCACCATCACCAGCGCATCGTATTTGTCTGCCAGATCGCAGATGGATTTGAGGTCGGCGATGACCCCATCCATGGAGAAGACACCGTCGGTGGCGATCAGCTTGAAGCGGGCGCCATCGGCGTCAGCCTGCTTGAGCTGGGCTTCCAGCTCGGCCATGTCGTTGTTGGCGTAGCGATAGCGCTTGGCCTTGCACAGCCGCACGCCGTCGATGATGGAGGCGTGGTTGAGGGCATCGGAGATGATGGCATCTTCGGCGCCGAACAGGGTCTCGAACAGGCCGCCGTTGGCATCGAAACAGGAGGAGTAGAGGATGGTGTCCTCGGTGCCGAGAAAGGCGGACATCTTCTGCTCCAGCGCTTTGTGCTGGTCCTGGGTGCCACAGATAAAGCGCACCGAGGCCATGCCGAAGCCGTGGCTGTCGAGTCCCTGATGGGCGGCAGCGATCAGATCCGGGTGGTTGGCCAGCCCAAGATAGTTGTTGGCACAGAAGTTCAGCACCTGCTCACCGCCGACGGCGATGCTGGCCTGCTGGGCGGAGGTGATGATGCGCTCCTGCTTGTACAACCCTTCAGCATGCACCTGGTTCAGTTGCTCGGTCAGGTGACGATAGAATCCGTTAGACATCCTCGATCCTTAGTGGCTATTTCAGCTGCGTATCAACAGAGGGCGACATTTTACTGCAATCTGTTGCGGTAAATTCAAATGATTGTGCTGATATTCAACAAATGTGAAACAGATCTCACCCAGCTGGTTGGGCCAGCTGACGGTAGTGTTGTTCCAGCTGCTGGATCTGTCCGGCCACCTGGGGTTGCACATAGGGGCGCAGCAGGAACAGCACCTTCAACACGCCCTGATAGAGCAGAGGTTTGGTGATGCGGGTGTTGGGGGCCTGAGCGATCTGGAACGGGATCCAGCAGGTCACCACCATCTTGATGGTCTGGCCCAGATCCGGCAGGTCTTCATCGCTGACATCAATAATGCCCCCTTCGCGCAGGCTTCTGAGCAGCGCGACCACGGAGGAGCGCATCTGCTCCTGGGCCTTGAGGTACTTCTGTTGCAGCGGTTCGTCACGGCTCAGGATGTCCGGCAGGTTGGCGTAGAAGAAGCGGAACTGCCACATCAGATAGAAGATGGCATCGAGATAGCCCATCAGATCCTGCAGGGTGATTTCACGGTTGCGGGTCGGCACGAAGCTCTCGCTCAGGTGACGGGCATACTGGTCGAAGATGGAGTGGATGATGTCTTCTTTATTGCGGAAGTGGTAGTAGAGGTTGCCCGGGCTGATGCCCATGTGCGCCGCAATGTGGTTGGTGGTGATGTTGCGTTCACCCTGATCGTTGAACAGCTCGGTCGCGCTGTGAATGATCCTGTCTCTGGTTTTCATCACTCATTCCTCCAACAGGTTCCGCTCGGGGCAGTTTTGAACAAGGTCGAATCCCCGGACGGCCCGTGATAAACTTTTCGGCAATTTCAAATTGGCTCACTATACACAGCTTTAACAAGCAGTCACATGTAGCCATCAACGTACGAGAGGCAAACTCCATGATCGTAGTAACTGGCGGTGCTGGCTTTATCGGCAGCAATCTGGTCAAGCAGCTGAACGCTCAAGGACGGACCGATATCGTGGTCATTGATGACCTGACCGACGGCACCAAGTTCGTCAACCTGGTCGATCTGACCATCGCTGACTACATGGACAAAGACGAGTTTCAGGCTCGCGTCGTCTCCGGTGACGAGTTTGAAGAGTGGGATAACGGCATCGAGGTGATCTTCCACGAAGGTGCCTGCTCTGCCACCACCGAATGGAACGGCAAGTTCATCATGGAGGTCAACTACGAGTACTCCAAGGATCTGTTCCACTACTGCATCGAGCGTGAAATTCCGTTCATTTACGCCTCTTCTGCCGCGACCTACGGTGGCCGCAACGACAACTTCATCGAAGATCCCAAGTTCGAACAGCCGCTCAACGTCTACGGCTACTCCAAGCAGTTGTTTGACCAGTACGTGCGCCGCTGGATACCGGAGATCAACTCTCAGGTCGTTGGCCTCAAGTACTTCAACGTCTACGGCCCGCGCGAGCAGCACAAAGGCTCCATGGCTTCCGTCGCCTTCCACCTCAATACCCAGGTGAAGAAGGGCGAGAATCCCAAGCTGTTCGAAGGTTGCGATGGCTTCCCCAACGGTGGTCAGATGCGTGACTTCATCTATATCGACGACGTCTGCAAGGTAAACCTCTGGTTCTGGCAGAACCCGCAGCACTCCGGCATCTTCAACTGCGGTACCGGTCGTGCCGAGCCGTTCCAGAACGTGGCCGAAGCGGTGATCAAGCATCATCAGAAGGGAGCCATTGAGTACATTCCCTTCCCGGATCACCTCAAGGGTCGCTACCAGAGCTTCACCCAGGCTGACATGACCAAGCTGCGCAGCGTGGGTTATGACGCCGAGTTTAAAACCGTTGCCGAAGGGGTAGCGGATTACATGGCCTGGCTCAACCGCTAACGGGTGAGCACAACGCGGCAGTTTGAGCGCAAAACCGGAAGTGGGCACTCGCCTGCCTCCGGTTTCTGGTCTCTGTGGCTGCTTGCCGTTCCTCTCTTCTCTACCGGGTAACCGCGCGATGAATATATTGATGGCACTCTCCCAGCTCGAGGTAACGGGAGCTGAGGTCTATGCCACCACGGTCGGTAACGAACTGACCCGGCGTGGTCACAACGTCTTTTATGTGTCAGATACCCTGACCAAGCCGACGCTTGGCCCCGTCTTCAAGCTGAGATTCAACAAGCGCAGCATCTTGCGCCGTTTCTGGCACGTCTTTTACCTCATCTATCTCATCAAGAAGCACCATATCCAGTTGGTACACGCTCACTCCCGCGCCTCCGGCTGGAGCAGCTATGTCGCCTGCAAGCTGACCGGTACCCCGATGATCACCACGGTGCATGGCCGCCAGCCGGTGCACGCTTCGCGCAAGGCGTTCCATGCACTCGGCTATCGGGCGGTTGCCGTTTGTGAGGATATTGCCCATCAGATTGTCGACAATCTGGGGGTCGATCCTGCGATCGTTCAGGTGCTGCGTAACGGTATCGAAACCGACAAATTCCAGCCTGTGCCTGCGCCGGACAATGCCAAACCGGTGATTGCCATCATCGGGCGTCTGAGCGGCCCCAAAGGGGAGCTCTGCTACCGCTTGCTCGATGAAGTGCTCGACCTGGATGCTTGTCGGGTGCGGATTGTCAGCGGTACCAAGGTGCCGGAGCGCTTTGCCCGTTTCGAAGGGCGCGCCGAGTTTGTCGGTTATGTCGATGATGTACCCGCTCTGCTGGCGAGTTGCGATCTGGTGATCGGCGCCGGTCGGGTGGCGATGGAAGCACTGCTCTGTGGTCGGCCCGCCTTTGCCATTGGTGAAGCCAGGGCCATTGGTCTGGTGACCGAACAGAATCTGGACGAGGCGCTGGCGAGTAATTTTGGTGATATCGGCCCCAAGGATCTGGCTATCGATTTTGCTGCCCTGAAGGGAGAAATCGAGACCGCCTTGGCCAGCAAGACGGTGCCGGAAGCCATTCGCCAACGCATTCAGGATGAGTATGGCTTGCAGGGGGTAGTATCTGGCCTCGAAACCATCTATCAGGATGCCGTAGTCGAAACCCTGCGCCGCGAGATGCCCGTCATCATGTACCACCGCTTTATCGAACAGGATAGCGAGAAAGGGGTGCATGGCACCTGGATGCCGATCACCATGTTCGAGAAGCATCTGCGACTGATGAAGTGGCTCGGCTACGAAACCCTGACGTTCCGCGATCTGGCGGACAAAGGCTTTATCCACCGTCTGCAATACGGCAAGAAGTACCTGATGATCACTGCCGATGACGGCTATCAGGACAATCTGACCCGCATGCAGCCACTGCTGGAAAAATATGGTTACAAAGCCGTGGTGTACGTGGTCACCGGTGAAGGCTATAACCGTTGGGATGTGGAGCATCCGACCAATCCGGACACCAAGGTCTCATTGATGAGTGGTGAGCAGGTCAAGGCGCTGGCCGCCAGCGGTCATGTGGAAATTGGTGGTCATACCCTGACTCACCCCCGCTTGAGCAAGCTCACACCCGAACAACAAGCCCATGAAATTCAGGAGAATAAACGCCAACTGGAGGCCCTGCTTGGCCATCCGCTGCTCTCGTTTGCCTACCCTTACGGAGATATGAACGAGAGTGCCAAGGAGCAGGCTATCGCTGCCGGGTATCGTTTTGCCGTTGCTACCAATAGCGGCCCCAAAGCGATGCACCAGGACCCTTTCCAGATCCGCCGGATTGCTATCTTCCCCCGTACTGATGTATTCGGGCTGTGGCGCAAAATTCGCGGGAATTATGTGTTCAGGAAATAACTTGTGAATTTAGATAAAAATTGCCTACGACTAAATATTATTGTGCAATTTGCAGCTTTTTTATTTGGTGCAATAGTTTTAACTGTTCCCAGTGGTTATGGATATGGGCCCAGCATTTTAGTTTTGGCAAGTGCTTTTGTCTTTTGGCGTAAAAGGTATTATTTGGCAATGAGTTCTGAGGTGAAAATATTATCATATATATTCATCTCTTTTTTTATCATCCAAGCCGTGTCAATCTGGATTGATGGTGGTGCTCTCAAAGAGTTAGACCGACCAAGTCGCCTATTAATGGCTGCAATGACATTGCCTTTATTGAGTTTGTTTCCCGTAAATATTAATGTGTTTATTGCGGGGCTTTCTATTGGAGCAATTAGTTCAGGTCTAATTGCGATATATGAGAAAGTTTATTTAGGAATGCCACGAGCTTTTGATGAAAGCATGCCAATTCAGTCAGGCAACATCAGCATGACATTGGCATTGTTATGTCTATGTGCTTTTTTTTGGTTCCGCAATTTAGGGAAGAAAAGCATTGCTGCCATTATGCTTCTTTCATTTTTAATGGGGGGGATAGGCAGTTTTCTCTCCGGGACCAGAGGTGGCTGTGTTTTACTTCCAATCGTATTGTTTACAATAGTTTTTTATTTTCGAAAACAGCTATCCCTCAAAGATGGTCTCTATGCAAGTACAGTATGTGCCTTATTGTTTTTCTTGGCTTTGCTTCCGCAAAGTGGCGTAATGGATAGGATATATAATGCGAAAGCAGATGTTGTTCATTATTTTGATGGTGTGAACCCGGATACATCTCTAGGCATTCGATTGCAGTTGTGGGAAAGTGCATATAACTCTTTTTTGGAAAAACCAATTTTTGGTTGGGGAAATAACGGCATTCGCTTATCACAATTAAACCAATATAATAATGGTTCTATATCTGAGTTCATTTATAATTTTAACTCACATGCACATAATCAATTTTTAGATGAATTGGCTAAACGCGGCATTATAGGCTTCTTGATGTTAGCTCTGCTGTACTTTTATCCACTTTGGGTTGCGAGTAAAAATAGAGATAACTTGTTGGTTAGTAGTATGTTGGCGGTTTCATCATTAACTCTTGTTGATTATAGCTTGAGTCAAGCATTTATAAGTCATAACTCCGGGATGATATTCTTCATGTTTTTATTTTCGGCTTTAATTACCACAATAAAGGTATCGCCTCTGGAGGGAAGAAAATGATTAAGAAATTGCAATTATGGCGCGATATCATTCGTCGTAAAATAGGAATTATGATTTTTGACCGCCCTGTTACAAACTCATTATATGAACAACGAGGAGCCACAGTATTCGTCCGTTGGGACGCAAAGCTGGGTGATGCGATAGTTTCATCGTGGGTTGCTAGAGAGATCAAAAAAAAATACCCAATGCAGAAGGTAATCGCTATCACATCACCCGATATAGCTCACTTATTCAGAGAGTATTTTGAATTTGATGAGGTTTTTTGTATACCCAAAAGACCATCATATAATCAACTAGCGAGTTTGGCCTCTTCGCTAGGAAATGTCGATTATCTTGTACATTTTTCAAAAAGTATGAAGATGAAAGACATGTATTTTATAAAAAAAGCAAACCCGAAGCATGTTATTGGGATCGATGATGATTTGCAATGTGTTGATATTAAACTGGGTAAAAAAACAGAAAATGTTCATTTTTCGATAAAGTTTTCTGAAGCGCTGAAATCTATGGGGGTTGGTGAGTTTGACAGTAAATATATAATCCCATATTTCACTGAAGATGAAATGAAGGTCAGGGAACATTGGCCTAAGGTTCCGACTATATGCTTTAATCCATATGGAAGTGGGAGCTCAAGAGTATTCAATAAAGAGAATGTATTGAATCTGATAGATATAATGCTGGCTGAATCGGATTTCAATATCTGTCTATTATATCCACCTAATCAGCTGGAAGAAATTGACCGCATTATATCAATGATGTCTGTTGCGTCTAAAGAAAGAGTTTTTATCTATAACCAGCCGCCATCACTTGGGGCTTTGTTTGCCCAGGTAAGAGCGAGTGTTGGTATGGTTTCCGTAGATACTGCAACTGTTCACATTAGTGCAGGGCTAGGTAAGCCTATCTTGGGAATATATAACGATAACTTTGGCATGCCTGAAAACAAAGAGTGGCTACCAAATTGCCATAATTCGAAAGTGTTATATGTTGAAACAAATATGATTCAGAGTGTTAATTATATTAATCTTGATAAGTTTAGAGCTATGTTTATAATGTGGAGTTCTCTTTGTATCAGTAGAAAAAACACTTATTAATAATCTTTTTTTTTAAATGGCTTTCAAAATATAAAGGTCTTTGTTTTTATGACAATAAAAATATATGTTGCAACACATAAGCCATATAGTTATCCAAGTGATGAAAATATTTATGTGCCTATAGAGGTAGGAGCCGCATTAAGGGAGACGCATTTCTGTTTGGTAAGAGATGATATCGGTAATGATAATATTTCATTGAAAAATGGAAACTTTTGTGAGTTGTCTGCAATATATTGGATGTTGAGAAATGATAACTCAACACATGTAGGATTAGTTCATTATCGGCGTCATTTTAAATTGGGTGCTAGAAATGAGGAAAAGTTTATAGGACGTTGGGGGGTTAATTCTTGTGTAACTGCATGTGAACTTGATAAATTATTTAAATGTTATGACATAGTAATACCCAAGAGAATTAAGTTCCATGCTCATATTGAACAGGATTATAAAATAAATCATGTTCATGCTGATTATGAGATTACTAGAAGTATTATAAAGGATAAGTATCCAAAATATTTAAAGTATTTTGATGACTTTTCATGCCAAAGAAGTATCCATACTTGCAATATGTTTGTCATGCCTCAACAATTATTTAGAGAATGTTGGGAGTGGATTTTTTCTGTGCTATTTGAGTTAGAGATGTCTATTGATATTAGTTCCTACGATAGTTATCAGCGCAGAGTATTTGGTTTTATATCAGAGAGGCTTTTTAATGTTTGGATCTTATATGCTGCACAAGAGCTAAATTTGCGCATTTATGAATCTGGGGTGATAAATCTAGAGTCAAAGAGCCGAGTTAAAAAATTATTTAGCAAGTTTATTAAGGAATCAATATGACAGAATATGATTATCTTATCGTAGGGTGCGGATTGTATGGTGCGACATTCGCAAACCAGATGAAGGATAATGGGAAACGTTGCTTGATAATTGATAAGCGAGAGCATATTGGTGGCAACGTTTACTGCGAGCAACAACATGGTGTGATTGTACATAAGTATGGCGCCCATATATTTCATACCAATGATAAAGAAATATGGGACTTTGTTTGTGCTCACGTTGAGATGGAACCATATATAAATAGTCCATTGGTAAGATATAAGGATGAACAATATAACTTACCGTTTAATATGAATACATTTCATGGTCTATGGGGTGTAAAAAACCCGGAAGAGGCTATGGCTATGATAGAAAAACAGAGGGCTGAATATAATAATGCAACTCCCCCTGCAAATTTGGAGGAGCAAGCCCTCTCATTAGTCGGGCGAGACATATACGAAAAGCTTATTAAAGGTTATACAGAGAAACAGTGGGGAAAAAAAGCAACTGAATTACCGGCGTTTATAATTAAGCGTATTCCTGTTAGATTTACATATGATAACAATTATTTCAGTGATAAGTACCAAGGGATTCCATTTGGTGGTTATAACACATTAATAAAGTCATTGATTGATGGTGTCGATGTGAAATTAGGGGTGGATTTTTTTGATAATCAGGAAAAATATCGTAAGTTGGCGAAAAAGATCGTGTTCACGGGTGCTATAGATGAGTACTTCTCATACTGTTTTGGTGCACTAGAATATCGCTCTCTTAGATTTGAACATGAAGTTTTTGAGAGTGAGAATGTACAGGGTAATGCAGTTATAAACTATTCTGAAGCATCCATCCCCTATACTAGAGTTATTGAGCATCGTCACTTCTCTCGCTATTGCTCATCACCATTCTCGGTGTTGACAAAGGAATACCCAGATTCATGGGTACTTGGTAAGGAAAGGTATTATCCTGTGAATAATGACGCAAATATGGAACGCTATAATAAATATAGAAAGTTGGCAAAAAATGAGTCTGACGTGATTTTTGGAGGCCGACTTGCTGAGTATAAATACTATGACATGCATCAAGTAATTAGTTCTGCACTTTATCGTGCTCGTCAGGAGTTGGAGTAATACAAGGCGAATCATATGATTCGCCTTTCAATTATAAAGCAAGGAATTTTTTAATGGTTTGGCTACTAGAGAATGACTCGTATAAAGTATTGTTTATGAAAGGTGGCATTTTATCAATAGATGATATTGCGGTTGAAAGTGCTTGACCGTTATTTATTGGGCATAGATATTCAAATAGACTGCCAGTAAGAATCTCTGCCGGCCCAGACGGGCAATCCACGCTGATCACCGGGGTATGGCAGATAAGTGCTTCAATAAGCACTGTTGGCAATCCTTCAGCATCCGATGTCAGGATAAGTGCTTGGGCAGCCCTGATATAGGGATAGGGATTCTTCTGAAAATCGATGATTTTCACCTTGTTGGCAAGGTTCATCTCCTCGATCATGGCCTCAATGTGAGGACGCCGCTCCCCTTTTCCCATCAGGACGAGTGGTGTATCAACGCCGCTTAGCTGATATGCCTGCAAGAGACGATCATGGCGTTTCCGCTCTTCGAAGGTGCCGACATGGATAAAATACTTGTCGAATGGCTTGCTGAAAGGCACATTAGCCAACGCCTGGATTTTCTCGATATCAAACGGATTGTATATAACCTGACACGATTTGGGTGTGGCTTTTACATTTTGTAAAATGTCGTCCGCGATGCCACGAGATACGCAGATCAGTTTCTTGCCATTATAGAAACGCTTGAATTTTTCATATCCTTTGGCGTTGTTTTTGGCAAAGCCAGTGATATTACCGTGGATCCAGTAATAGATATTCAGTGTATCAGGCAGGTGTCTGGTAATTTTATCACATGAGCATGAGATGATGACGTCAGGTGAAATCTCTTTGATTTTTTTCAGGATCAGCGACGCTTGTATTTTTTCAACCGCAATATTGGATATGGCTTTGGTCAGTTTTGTGACAATGCCAAGGTCGATAGGATGAATATTGTCGGGCAACGTATGATCTATTTTTTCCCGCAAGGTAAACAAGGTTACATCTGCACCGGCATCTTTTAGCAAGGATGCGGTATTGAGCAAAACCTTTTCCGCACCACCACCATACAAGTCTTCAACAATGAATAAAAACTTTTTAACTGGTGGGGTCATAACTGCTCCGCGGGTCTCATAACTGACTGGTAAATCTACTAAAAATGTGAATCGTAAACGAGCAAAATCAGGTGGCAACTGTTAAAGTCGTTAGCAATTTTTTCAATAGGTATGGATCAATGATTGGTCTTAGTGGGCGCTACCATAACGCATTATTCGCGGCCTGTATATTTGCCGGGCTGCTGCTTTCCTGGCTGTTTTCCGATCACCAACTCCTCACCGGCGATCAGACCCAGATGCTCTACAAGGGCTACCTTGGGGCTTATGAGGGGGTCTGGCTCAGCTATGGCAATGCGGCGAGTGCGGTGGGCAATGTGCCGGGGAGTTTGTCGGCCTGGCTGATCGGCGGGCCGCTGCTGCTGTGGGATTCTCCCTATGCCCCCATGGTGTTGCTGCTGGTGATGCGGTTGGTCGGATTCCTGCTTTTTGATGCAGTGATCCGTCAGGTGTTTGATGACAGGGTACGTCTGCTGTTTCTGGTGCTCTGCTGGCTCAACCCCTGGTTCCAGTACGAGAGTCTGCTCTACAACCCCTCCTATCTGTTCCTCTTCTCGGCCATGCACTGCTGGTCTGCCTGGCATATGCGCGAGCGGGCCTCCTTCTGGCACATGATTGTTCACCTGCTGGCCATCGGCATGGCGATGCAGCTGCACTACTCCTGGCCGCTGCTGGCGGTAATGTCCACCTATCTGTTCTGGCGCCGCATTCTCAAAGTGAGCTGGAGCGGGGTGGTGGTGGCTACCCTGCTGATCGGTGCCTCCCTGATCCCTTACGCCATGGAAGTGATGAGCAACAGCCATATTACCCAGAACATCGATCCCGAGGCGCGTCAGCGCTATATCGGCTGGGGGCTGGTGCATGTCTATCCGGTGCTGAAATCAGTGCTCTACTGGCTGCGCTACGGCTCCTGGCTGTTTGCCAGCAAGCTGGTCAACGATACCCAGTTCATCTGGTTGGCGGGGCACGAATACCTGCAGATGGCGGCAGTCTGGCTGTGGCGGGTGGTGATTTACGGGGTCGGCTTGGCGACCGTATTGCTGGCGGCCAAGGCCAACTGGCAGCTGTGGCGCGAACTCAAGCCGCGTCTGTTGCGCAGCGATCGCGCGCCAGTGGATGGTGAAAGCTGGCTCGGTCTCTATGCGCTGGCGGCGGTGCTGGCGGTGCTGGTGAGTGCGGCGCTCTCGCCCATCATCTTCAACTACTGGCACCTGATGCTGATCTTCCCCTACGCCCTGTTCCCGATCTTGCTGTTGCTGGTGCGCTGGAGCCGTCGTTATCCGCAGTGGGTTGGCAAGGGGCTGCTGGCGGCAACCCTGTTCTGCACTGCGGTGAACCTGATCGCGGCGTGCGACAGCACCAAGTTCTCCTATCAGGCGGACTACAAAACCCAGGTGCTGGAGCATCTGCAAGAGATGAAGTTGCAACCCAAGCGGTGAGTCATCCACGGCCAGCTCCCCGATCTCGGTGGGCTGGCTGTCACTATTCGAAACGGTCCATATGGGCGAAGTTTTTGGCTTCGGCAACCCAACCCTCACGCCCCTGCTTGTCCCGAATTTTTACCCACCACTGGTTTTGCGGTGACCGGCCGTATCTGATCTCTTTGCGCGCATAGTCATAATCGAGAATGTAGGTTTTGCCCTTGTACCAGAACAGGCTATTGCCTTCGCCCAGTCCACCGAGGATATAAAGCGTTTCCCCTGCCTTCATATTCAACAGCGGCCCTTTGCCCTCCTTGCTATAGCCCAGCTTGACCGATCTGAGTATCTCGACGATCCCCGGTTGTTCGGTAATGACAACCCCGGTCAGCCCTTCCACCTGCTGGCCGCGGGGTAGCCGGAATAGCCCTTTGGCCGTCAGGGATGGCTCGGCTCTGACGATCACCTCTTGCTTGGTGGTCCATGTCTGATAGGTGCAACCTTCAAACGGGCAGCGACCCCAGTCGTAATAGGGCAGGCGCGGCTTTTCATCAGAATTTACGGTCGTGGCAAACAACGACAACAACAGCAAAAACAGTCTCATGAATTTACCTGTCCGGCGGGGTGCTCACCCGCCCGTGTGATGAATGGGGCCGCACTATATATCAAGAGACCAAAATCCATCAAAGCCGCGGAATTATTGATTTTCACCGCAATAGAACGGGGCCCATTGGTCATGGGAGTAGGGGGCACAAGAGGTCAAAGCGCGGCAGGAGCGGATAGCCCGCCCTTTTGCCTTGTGCCATGCTGATGGCTATCAGGGCATCGGGTCGGCACCTATGGGCATCTCTCGTTCGGGTATGAGTTTGGTATTACTGCTATCGGCACTTCTTCTCCCTCTTATGACCATCAGCCAGGCCGTGGCGATCAACGCGCCACTGCGGGGATGCGTCTTTCAGCTGGCGCCGCTGGTCACCATTGATCAGCAGGGCGAGGTCTCCGGGCCGGTGATCGACTACTTTCGCCGTCATATCGAACCCGCGATCGGGCGTACCATCGAGTGGCAGGGGCTCAATGTGGCGCGGCTGCTCAGTAACCTCGAGAGCGGCGAGTGCGATCTGACCCCGCTGCTGAGTTACAGTCCCGAGCGTGCTCGTCACTTCCGCTATATAGACCCCCACATGTTGCTGCTGCGGCCGGTGCTGGTGGTACTGGTGCCATCGCGACTTCACTCGGTCGAACGGCAGGAAGATCTCTACGGCACCACCATCGGCTGGTCGAGTCAGGCGATCGTGCCGCCGCTGTTACAGCATCCGCAGATCCACATCGACACTCTCTCCCAGCTCAGCTGGGAGCATGGCAACATGCAGAAGCTGCTGCGCGGGCGCATCGATGCCGCGCTCTTCTCCAACGATATTTCCGCCAACCATTTTCGCGCCAAGCTCCCTGCGGCGACCCGCCTCATCTACCTGCCGGTCACTCCGCTGCAGGTGCATATCGTGCTGAACAAGTCGTTGGGGGATGGCAATCCCGATCTGGTGCAACATATGCGTCAGATGGTGGAGCGGGTGCCGCTCGCCTCGCTGGTGGAGCCAACCCCTCGGCTGTGGGGGCGTTGAGAGGGGGTTGCGTGCAATAATCTACAAGTCCAAGGCCCGCTGCTGGTGTATCTATAAGCCATGAATACCACCGATTCCCTCATCCGCTACTGGCAATCCCCGCACCTGCCGGGGGTCGAGCTGTCACACTCCCACCACAGGGCGTTCAGCTATGGCCGCCATGTCCATCTCGACTACCATATCGGGCTGGTGCAGCGGGGTGGCCAGAAGTTTATCCACAAGGGAAACAGCCACCATCTGGTGCGCGGGGTGCTCTCTACCGTCAACCCGGATGAGGTGCACGACGGCCTCAGCCTGTTGCCGGAAGGGTATGAGGTGCGGGTCTTTGCCATCGATCCGCAGCAGCTGGCGCTCTGGCTGCCGGAGCAGCCGGAACCCTTCTTCGACAAGGGATTGCAGAGCCGCCCTGATCTCTATCAGGGCTTTGCCCAGCTACACGGCTATCTCGACAACCCCAAGGCCGATGGCCTGCTGATCGAGAGCCAGCTGCTTGCCCTGCTGGGGGAGCTGCTGCATCTGGCCCCCGAGGTGCACCAGCTGGCGGATCCCCAGTTGCGATTCCTGCGCGACTACCTGATGGCCGCCCTCGACGAGCCCCACTCGCTGGAAGAGCTGGCGGGGTTGCTCGGGCTCGACCGTTTCGCCTTCCTGCGCCAGTTCAAGAAACGCAGCGGTATGACCCCCTACGCCTGGCTGAAACGGCTGCGGCTGGAGCAGGGCAAACGGCTGCTGGCGAGCGGCATGGCGGTGAGCGAGGTGGCGCTCGCGGTCGGCTTCTTCGATCAGAGTCACTTCCACCACGGCTTTCGCCAGGCATTCGGTCTGACGCCCGCCGAATTTCGTGCCCAGATGCAATCTTTTACAAGCCGCGCCCCCCGCTGATCCGCCATGCTGGCTCTCCGTCGTTAAAGCGAGAGTTGTTATGCTGACCAGTCTGTTCGTTACCCTCGGCCTGATGCACCTGATTGCACTGGCCAGCCCCGGCCCCGATTTCGCCCTGATCCTGCGCACCAGCCTGCACCGGCCGACCGCCCTTGGCGCGGCGCTGGGCATCTCGTTGGCGATCATGGTGCACGCCACCCTGAGCCTGACCGGGATCAGCATGCTGATCGCCAGCCATCCGCTGCTGTTTATGGTGATCAAGTGCTGCGGCGCCCTCTATCTGGGCTGGTTGGGGTGGGGCGCCCTGATGGCGGCTCGGCAGCAGAGCAGTACCGTGATGCAGAGCGCCGCCAACGAGCTGCGCGGCTGGGGCAGGGGCGTGCGCACTGGCCTTGCCACCAACCTGCTTAACCCCAAGGCGCTGGTGTTCTTTATCGGTCTGCTGGCCGCCATGGTGACGCCAGAGGTGGATGGAATGACCCGTAGCCTGCTGGTGGGCGAGCTGTTCATCATCTCCCTCTGCTGGTTCGGGCTGCTGGCGTGGAGCCTCTCCACCGATCGTGCCCAGCGCCTGCTGCTGCGGGTGCAGCGGCCACTCAATCTGGTGACCGGCGTGCTGTTTGCGGTGGTCAGCCTCTCCATTCTGGCGAGCATGGGGGCCGAGCTGGTGGCCTGACGAGTCGGCGCATGGGCCTATACTCCAACAAGGTTTACCTGTCAGGAGTACCCGGCCATGCGTCTACTGCCTCTTTGCTGGTTGTTGGGGATGGCCCCGGCGCTGGCGGCCCCGGTTCAGCTCAAATTGCTGGAGTGGGGCTATCTGCCAGCGGGTTATGAACAACAGTTTGCCGACTACGCCAAAGCCCATGGGGTGGAGGCGACGGTCAGCCGGATCGAGCCGCTGCTGACCGATTTCGACAGCGTCTACCGCGCCCTGCGCACCCGCAGCGCCGATGTGGTGCTGCCGACCAGCTACTTCTACAAGGCCCATCACCAGCCGCTGTTCAAGCTGCTGCTCCCCATCGATTTCAGTCGCCTGCAGCACTACGCCGAGGTGAAACCCGCCCTCAAGAACACCGAGTATGACAAGCAGGGGGAGCGCAATTACTCGGTGCCCTTTTCCTACGCCATGTTCAGCCTCGCCTATGACAGCAAGCAGGTGCCGCAAGCGCCCACCAGTTGGCAGGTGCTCGCCAACAGCTCGCCGCCGGGCCAGTTTGCCGAGTTCTGCGACCAGTTCGAGCCGCTGCTCTTTTCGGTGCTGCTCTCGCTGGGCAAGTCGCCCGCTCTGTTTGCCAGCGGCGAGATGCTGGCCGACAAGACCTTGCAGCAAGAGGTGGAGCAGCAGCTCTCGCAGCGGCTGCGAGCCAGTCGCGGCTTCTGGTTCAATCAGGCCAACCGCTGCGAGGATCTGCGCCAGCAGACCTTTGCCACCACCTGGGGGTTGGAGCTGGTGGAGTGCAACAAGCAGAACGAGCAGCTGTGGCGGATCGCCATGGTGCAGGAGGGGGCCATCTATGCCCTCGATGCGATCTCTATCGCCCGTCATGTCGGCGATGATCCCGCTCGGCTCAAGGCCGCCTACCTGCTTGTGGATTTTCTGCTGAGCGCGCCGCTGCAACGCCAGATGCTGGTGGGCACGCCCACCATTTCGGCCAGCAATATTGCCTCCCGGCCACCCCTCAGCCCGCAGGAGCAGGCGGTGCTGCCGGATCACCCGCTGCCGGAGTTTGACGAGCGGCTGCTGGTGCCCGCGTTGCCCGCCCATATCAAGAATCGCTACAAACGGATGGTGCAGCAGGCGATCGTCGCCAGCGGCAAAGAGGGGCTGGTCAAGCAGTGCCCCTGGGATCTCGATAACTGATGAATGAGCCTGCCGCTTCTCCGGTGGCAGGCAAGTTTGCGCGAGATGGCTGATGATCGGTCATCGCCCGTTCCAGGGTATTCCCCCGTTCAACTCACGCCGCTCGCGGGCTCACATCGTTTGAAAAAACTGAGCGCTTTCCGCAGCCCCATTTAGCCGGATTAAACAACCGAACCCTCGCCAGATTGCCGTTCGTACCCTGGCTGACCCTGTACAAAAGTGCCTCAATTGTGACAACTTGGATGTGAGCTGAACAATCCTGATCTGTCCCTTGTGGGAAGGTGATGAATAGGTTATTTCTCTGTGACATTGGCGGCATCCGGCACGGGTTCTCCAGCCATGTGGTGCGAAATCCACAGCAAAAACAAACAGTAAAATGCAGGAGCAAATATGAAAAAGGTCGTGATGGTTGCCGTGGCTGCGGCCCTTCTGGGTGGCTGCGCCGTCAAGAATCAGGTATCCCACAGCTTGCAGGCGATCCCGCTGACTGCCTTCCAGCAGAGCGAGAGCAACCCCAATCAGCGCGTCTACAAGGAGCCGGGCGTTGACCTGCGCCAATACAATGAAGTGCTGCTCGATCCGCTGCAGTTTATCCGGCAGGAGAATGGTCAGTGGTATCTGCTGACCGCCAATGAACAGAACCAGATTGGCCGCTACTACCACGATAAGTTCCAGAGCGAGCTGATCAAGCAGGGCGTCAAGATCGCCACTGCCCCCGGCCCGAAAGTCATGCGGATCCAGGCCGCCGTCACCAACTTCGACCTGACCCGCCCCGATCCCAAGCTGCGTGACCTGCTGCCCGCCAAGATCGCCATCAACGTCACCCGCGAAGTGATCGGCAAGGAGCCCTATTTGCTCAAGGTGGGCAGCATGGCCCAGCTGCTCGACTCCCGGAGCGGCAAGCTGCTGGTGCGGGTGATGGATGCCCGCGAGAGCACGGATACCACCCACAAGGATGAGCCCATCACCGCCGAGGAGATGGAGAAGATGATCGACCAGTGGGCGGCCAGCCGCGCCAAACAGCTGGCGGACAATCTGGGGCGCTGATCGATTGGTGCGTCCAAGCGGGGCGCAGCGGGAGCCTTTTGGGCTGCAATAATGGCAAGATGTTGATAAGGTGGTCATTTTGCAGGCAGGAGAAAATGATATGAAACGCGTGTTGTTACCCATCCTTGTTGCGGGCCTGTTGAGTGCCTGCAGCACCTCGTCACCCACGCCGGAGTGTGCACCGATGGCGGGTGGCTGGCAGAGTCAGCCGTTGCCCAATGCGGAAGGGGAGGCTGCGCTGGCCAGCGTGCTGGCTCGCATGAACACGGCCGCCAAACTGCAGAGCATCCGCGAGGTGCGCAGCCAGGTGGTCTCCGGGGTCAACTACGACATCGAGTTCCAGCTCGACAGCGGAGAGGTGTGGAACACCCGTGTCTATCGGGATCTTGCCGGCAACTACCAGATGACCCGCCCGGCTGCACAGGGCGAGCTTCCTCCCTTGCCTTGCGTCAAGGCCAAGTAATTCCTGCTTGTTGAGCCCCTCGTCAGAGGGGCTCATCTGACCAGAAAATTTCTGCTTTTCTCCCCGCATTCTGACAGTCAGGATGACCCCTCCCGTGACTGCATCCTCATAGAAAAGGAACCGCTATGAATCGCCACCCCTGCATCAAACACTGGAGCGAGCTGCAAGAGCAGACGCCGCGCTACTACTCCGGCAGTCAGGAGCCCCTGTCGCGCGGTTGCGCCCTCGGCAAGCACTTTGGCTTCAGCCGCATCGGCATTCACCACGAGATTGTCGAACCCGGCCATCGCACCAGCTGGCCCCATGCCGAAAAGACCGAAGACGAGTTTGTTCACGTGCTGGAAGGGACGCCGGATGTCTGGCTCGATGGCGTCCTCTATCGGCTGCAACCGGGCGATTCGGTGGGCTTCAAGGCCGGTGACGGACTGGCCCACGCCTTTATCAACAACACCGAAGAGACTGTCCGGCTGCTCTGCATCGGCGATACGGATCGGGAGGACAACCGCATCCACTACGCCGTTCATCCCGAGCGAAATATCACCCTCGGCAAGCTGCACTGGGATGATGTGCCCGAGCGCGAGCTGGGGGATCACGACGGCCTGCCCGACAAGCTGCGCGAGCGCAATGGCCCCTTCTAGGACGCAGCCCTTCTGCGCACCAGATCTGCACCACCCGATATAAAAAAGCCTGCCGCGTGGCAGGCTTTTGCTATCTGTTTGCCGCCTGTGGCGTGCCGCGCTTATTGCAGGTTGAGCCCGCCCAGATAGTCACGCTTGCCGAGATCGACCCCGGCGCGGCGCAGCAGGGCGTAGGCCATGGTGAGGTGGAAGTAGAAGTTGGGAATGCCGTACTCATGGACGCAGGTATGGCCATCCATCCCCTTGCCGCCCGCCCAGTGGGGCACGTAACGGCCGCTGGCATACTGGCTGTAGTCTGCGTCCAGCTTGCCTTGCAGATAGCTGATGGTCTTGCCGAGATGGGCGCGCAGGTCCGCCATGGTTTTGGGGTCATCCCCCAGCACCGGCAGCTCGCTGTGGCTGGCGGTGGCGACCACGGCGCGGGCCGAATCGCAGCAGATCAGCACCTGCTTGGACAGCGGTAGCATATCGACGATCAGCCGCTCGCCGAAGAAGTTATCCACGTTGAACTGCTTCGCCGCGGCGTGGGCCTCGGCCTTGGCCAGACAGTGGTCGAGGTTGGTCAGCATCTTGATAAACTGGGCGGTAATGTCGCGATTCATGAGCACTCTCCATCTTGTTGAAACAGCGGCCCGCGTCCGCGGCCACGGTGAATGAGACTGGCTAATCGGCCACCAATATACCCCAACCGCTGTCGGGTTCGAGCCCGTGGTGACAAAAAGGGCAGGGCAGCGCGACTTCGCGCGACAGCCGTTGGCCAAGGGGCCATGCTCGCTTTTTGAGCCTGCGAGTCCCTTATCACCCCTTTTTTGATCTGTGACATAAATCACCTTTTTTCAGGGGCGTAGGCTGAATGCCGTTGTCCTGGACAGACGCCTGCGCATCCGCCAGGACACAAGAAAAGGAGAATGAGATGAAGATCTATGACCGTAACCGCAATGTGCTGAACCTGGGTCAGCGCGTCATGATTGCCGCCACTGGCGCAGTCGATTTTCTGAAAGAGGCCCACACCGACAACATGACCCCCTATCAGGCGGAGCATGAGAAGTGCGTGCTGCTGGCAAACTCTGGTGAGCGCTACGCCCCCATCGAGTTGATTAGACTAGGCTGATCCCTTTCCCTGTCACCCTACTCTTTACAATTCACCCGGCCACCGCGCCCCATCTGGCGGCCGGGTTTCTGATTTCCCCCTTCATCCCACCAAATGCTGAAAAATTGAACCGGGTCACACCCCGACCGATTTGATCGATTGTCAGCCAGCGCAGGCTCATGCGAACCTTTAAATCCCGTTAACCCACTAAAAAATAACGACTATGTTCAGGCAAATAATGATGGGTGCCGCCCTGCTGTCGGCGGCGCTGCTTTCTGGTTGTGCTTCCGTACCCATGGCCGATGCCACCGCAGACGCGCAGGCCAAGCAGTTTGTGGCGCCCAAGGATGCGGCCAACCTCTATATCTATCGCAACGAGACCTTCGGTGCGGCGGTGAAAATGCCGCTGCTGGTGGATGGTATGGCGGTCGGCGATACCGTGGCCCACACCTACATCCTCAAGCAGGTGACACCGGGCAGCCACACCATCACCTCCAAGTCGGAGAACGATGCCACCCTGACCCTCAGCACCGAGGCGGGTAAAAACTACTACGTCTGGCAGGAGGTCAAGATGGGGCTGCTGATGGCCCGCTCCAAGCTGAGTCAGGTCAGTGAGGAGGAGGGCAAACAAGGGGTGATGGAGAGCAAGTTGGTCAAGTGACCAGAGGCTTTCACCAAAAACAAGGCGTAGCTCCACCAGTTACGCCTTTGCCCGAAAGTGGGTGTTCCAGATTTCCTGTCCATGTAGGTTCGATTAGCGAAGCGTAATCGGACGATCGCGTAATGGAATATCCGCACCATCATGGCCCGTAAGCAGATCGACGTGAGGCAAGACTATGCTTGGCTTTTCGGTCTCAACGAGGGGAAAGGGATGGCCAATTGGCGGCGGGCATGGAGATTTCCCATCCCAGATCTGCACGCTCTGTTCATCGGAACCGTTATCCTACATATTGTGTTTTGAAATTCATTTTAAACTATATGTTGTGCTTGAAATTTAAATAGTGACGTAGGTTAGTTTTTTATGTTTTAAATTAGTAAGTTAAGTTTAAATGGATTATGTTTTAGTTGCAGTTGGGCAAAAAATGAGTAGAATTTCGCGCTGCATTTAGTCTGTTAAACCTGCATTTAGGATGATAAATGTAGATAGGAGGTTAAGCATGGTTGCTTCTATGTACGAATATAGGCAGAGAAAGAGCCAAGTCATTGAGTCTAATGGCAATTTTTGCGCACCTAAAAATAATGAGCAAAGTGCAAAAGTGGTTGAAATTAAAGACAATAACAAAAAGAAAAGAAGGGCTCGTGATGTATTGTTATCATCTGCCCAAAAGTTGGGTTGGTGATTCTGTTACAAAACAATTGATTTTTAATGAAAAACCCTTAAGAATATTTTTATCAATTCTTAAGGGTTTTTCATTATGGCGACGTCACCAGTCAAAGCACCTAAAATAATCGGAATAACAAACCCACCTAAAGATGTAATTGGCGTGATCAAAAAGCGGCGTTCACAAGAGCTTATTATTGGTCTTTGTGGTGCGATAGGTTCAGGAATCAAACCGCTTAAAAATACAATATGTGAAAAGTTAAAGTCATATGGGTATGAAGTACACCATATAAGACTGAGTGATATCATAATTAGTAAGACTGACCCTACCTTAAAGTCGTTAACAGGATATGATCGCTACGTTCAGTTGCAAGATGCTGGCGATGAGTTGAGGCGTAAACACAATAGTTCTATTTTGGCAGCATGTGCAATAAATGAAATTGCATTAACTAGAATAGAGGAGTATGGCTCTGATGAAGAGGAAAGTGACGAATTAGTAAAAACAGATAAAAAAGTAGCATATATATTAGACCAGCTAAAACATCCTGATGAGGTTAGTCTATTAAGGACTGTTTACAATCACAACTTTTATTTAATTGGTCTAATTAGAACGGAAAAAGAAAGAAAGCTGAATCTAGAAGAAGAAAAGATAAACCCTGGTGAAATTGAAGAATTGGTCATGCGCGACAGAAAAGACTCTGATGAGCATGGTCAGCAAGTTGAAAAAACATTGTATGGCGCAGATTTCTTTATAAGAAATATCCATAATCAGAGCCAGCTATTACAAGCCTCTGTAGAAAGATTTATTAAGCTCGTTCATGGTGTCAATGGAATTACACCCACGCATGATGAAATCGGAATGTTTGCCGCATATTCAGCATCATTACGCTCTGCGTGCTTATCTAGACAGGTTGGGGCTGCAATAACTGATGCTTCAGGAAATGTTATTGCTACTGGATGTAATGATGTTCCTGCTGCTGGCGGAGGTTTATATTCTGCAAGTACCAGCAAGGATTTCAGATGTGTACATAAAGGGCAGTGTTCTAATGATAAGCATAAGAGTCTTCTTAAAGAAGAAATTAGACAGACGCTTACTAAAGAAATCCATGATGAAAGGTTAGTTCAGCACCTTGTGCAGCAAATTGTATCAGAAACAAAAATAAAATCTCTAATTGAATATTCACGCGCTATTCATGCTGAGATGGATGCTATTGTTTCACTTGCCAGAGAAACATCTGAGTCAACAAAAAACAAAATATTATTTGCCACGACATATCCATGTCATAATTGTGCTAGACATATTGTTGCTGCTGGCATAAATAAGGTTGTATATATTGAACCTTATGAAAAAAGTCTCGCAATGAAACTTCATGATGATGCTATATCAGATATAGATGAAGTAGGTAAAGTTATTTTTATGCCATTTGAAGGTGTATCTCCTAATAGATTTGAGAAGTTTTTTAAATCAAATGGTGCCAGAAAGGATAATAGTGGTCGCGTTATTCATAATCATGTGAATGATTTATATCATGTCGATACTCAATATTTAGATAGTTATCATGCATATGAAGCTAAAGTAGCAGCGATGCTTGCAGGAATGTTTGAAAATACCGACGCTTAAGTAACTTTTTATCTAAAACAGCTCCGAACTCATCACTTGTTCGGAGCTGTTTTGTTAGGCAATTTAAAGCGCTTCCAATCTGGCATACGCCGTCACCAACCACTTGGCGCCGACGTCGTCGAACTGGATCTGCACCCGGCTCTGCTGGCCGACCCCTTCGAAGTTGAGTACCACCCCTTCGCCGAATTTCGGATGAAGCACCCGCTGGCCGAGCTTGATGCCGCTGGCGTCGAAGCTCTGCTGCACCTCGTTCTGGCTAAAGCGGCCGTACTGGGTGGGGCGGCTGACCTGAGTGCGCAGCCGGATCTCTTCCAGACACTCGGCGGGCATCTCGCGGATAAAGCGGCTCGGCTTGTGGAACATCTCGCGGCCATAGATGCGGCGGCTCTCGGCATAACAGATGTAGAGCTTCTCCATGGCGCGGGTCATGCCGACGTAGCAGAGACGGCGCTCCTCTTCCAGCCGGCCCGACTCCTCGGTCGATTGCTGGCTGGGGAACATGCCTTCTTCGACGCCGACCAGCAGCACCAGCGGGAACTCCAGCCCCTTGGCGCTGTGCAGGGTCATCAGCTGCACCGCATCGGCATATTCGTCGGCCTGATTCTCGCCGGATTCCAGCGCCGCGTGGGCGAGGAAGGCGGAGAGATCGCTCATATCCTCCAGCTCGTCCGGGCGCTGGTACTGGCGGCAGGCGGTGACCAGTTCGTCCAGGTTCTCTACCCGTGCCTGGGATTTCTCGCCTTTTTCCGCCAGATACATCGCCTTGAGGCCGGAGTTCTGGATGGCGATATCCGCCTGCTGGTGCAGCGGCAGCAGGGAGACCTGCTCCTCCAGCGCGTCGATGAGATCCACAAAGCCGCGCACCGCATTACCGGCGCGACCGGTCAGCACCTTGTCGTTGAGCAGCGCCTTGGCCGATTGCCACAGGTTGAGCCCCTGATCGCGGGCATTGCCGCGCAGGATCTCGAGGGTGCGATCGCCGATGCCGCGGGTCGGGGTGTTGACCACCCGCTCGAAGCTGGCGTCGTCGCCACGGTTGTTGATAAGGCGCAGGTAGGCCATAGCGTCCTTGATCTCTTGCCGCTCGAAGAAGCGCAAGCCGCCGTAGATGCGGTAGGGCATGGCGTCCTGCATCAGCGCCTCTTCCAGCACCCGTGACTGGGCGTTGGAGCGATAGAGGATGGCGCAGTCGGCCAGGAGGCCGCCCTTTTCCTTCCAATCCTTGAGGCGGCCGACCACAAAGCGCGCTTCGTCCACCTCGTTGAAGGCGGCGTAGAGGGAAATCGGCTCGCCCTCGGCCCCTTCGGTCCACAGCTCCTTGCCAAGGCGCTCGGCGTTGTTGGCGATAACGCTGTTGGCCGCTTTGAGGATATTGGCGGTGGAGCGGTAGTTCTGCTCGAGGCGGATGGTCTCGGCGCCCTGATAGTCGGTCAGGAAGCGCTGGATGTTCTCGATCTTGGCGCCGCGCCAGCCGTAGATGGACTGGTCATCGTCGCCGACGATCATCACCTTGCCGCTGTTGCCCGCCAGCATCCGCAGCCAGGCGTACTGGATGCCGTTGGTATCCTGAAACTCGTCCACCAGAATGTTCTGGAAGCGGTCGCGGTAGTGTTCGAGGATGTGCGGTTTGTTGAGCCACAGCTCGTGGGCGCGCAGCAGCAGCTCGGCAAAATCCACCAGACCGGAGCGATCGCAGGTCTCCTGATAGGTCTTGTAGATCTGCTGATAGGTGCGGGTGACGGGGTCGCCGTAGAGGTCGATGTCGCCGGGGCGCAGTCCCTCGTCCTTCTTGCCGTTGATGTAGCCCATCACGGCGCGCGGGGCCCAGTGCTTCTCGTCGAGGTTGAGCGCCTTGAGCACCCGGCGGATCAGCCGGTACTGGTCGTCGGAGTCGAGGATCTGGAAATCCTGCGGCAGCCCCGCATCCAGATGGTGGGCCCGCAGCAGGCGATGGGCGATGCCGTGGAAGGTGCCGATCCACATGCCGCGCACGCCGTCGCCGATCACTTTTTCGACCCGGCCGCGCATCTCGGCCGCCGCCTTGTTGGTAAAGGTGACCGCGATGATGGAGAAGGGTGAACAGCGTTCCACCTGCATCAGCCAGGCGATACGGTGCACCAGCACCCGGGTCTTGCCCGAACCGGCACCGGCCAGCACCAGCAGGTTGCTGCGGGGCGCCGCAACGGCATCTCTTTGCTTGTCGTTGAGCCCGTCGAGCAGGGTTGAAACGTCCATCACCACTCCTGTTTATTTATACAGGCGGGGATTATACGGCGTGTGGCGCCAGAGACCAACCAGCAGGATCAACGAAGGGGGCGGTGATAATCTCGATATTGGCCCAACACATCGCCAGAAAAGCTCAATAGCATGGCGCGTGGGGAATCCAACACTTGATGGACGGGATCAAAACGAAGTACTGCTGCGTGCAAACGGCCTTCAGGTAAGGTCACTTCCGTGTCGCCCATCATGAGTTGGCCATCTTGATAATATCCATGCTGGAAGTGCACGATGACATCATTCACCATCAAGGTGCCCAGCTTGAGCTGCAGTGACTCTCGTTGCATCTCTCGCAACGCAAAGAGACTGGACAGTGACGGACGCCCATCGGGCATCCGCTGCATATATTCCCGGGTAGTTAATTGATATTGCAAAAGACCCTGACGATCGAAGACACGCTCCCGATAATCCTTGTAGCGAGCCAACATACCGGCAGCTTGTGCCGTCGGTATTAGCAAAAAGAGCGCCCCCAGCAGGGGCGCTCTGCATTGTTTACAGCTGATCGGCACAGCTGACCTTGTTTCCATCCAGATCGGTACAAGATACAAAGACTTTGTCAAAGGTCGATCCAGCTACCGGTGTCATTTGGGTTGACCAGCCATAGCCAACTCCCTTGGCGTAGATGCTAGTGTGGCTGTCTTGATCTTCCTGCATCCAGCCGATGTACTTGAGTGCACCGTAATCGTTTTGGGCATGAAGCGCCTTGAATTCATTGCTCGAGATCAGGCACATGGGCTCTCCCATTGCCTTGGAGAGTTCGGCATCCCGCACACCCACAGCACAGTTGCCAGATACCTTGATGGTTAAATCGCTGCGATCCAGCATCTCGTCAAAGAACGGGATAACGTTGATGTTGAATTTGACGCCAACCTCTTTGGGTTCCCAGCCCATGCCGGTGTCTACGTACTTAGTCTCAATGCTTTCCCACAGGATAGTGGGCGCCTTGCCCGAGAAATGGTCGGCAAACTGCTTCAGGGTTGCGGCATTGGAATCGATCTCATCTTGGGTCAGCGATTCGTCCAGCTTGCTCTGATCTATGGTCAGTGCAATGTCTACCGCATCCTTTAACTGTGCCTTGGCCTTGGTCAGCCGAGCCTTGGCCTCATTGGTCAGACGGAAGAAGTCCGCATGTGCCACTAGCGCATCTGGTTCGATATCCATCTGGCTGAACTGGGTCTTGAAGGTGCTGGCGCTCTCTTCATAAGTGGTATGGAATTGCTGCCCCCAGCTTTGCTTGATATGCATGCGAGGCAAGGTCACCTCTTCTTGCTGGGTTGCATACGCATTATCCGGGCCGTATTGGTAGGATGCGGCAATATTGAGTGCCGATGCCATCGCCATCGCTGAGGCGCGTAGGGCCTTGGCGCTGTCGAGATTGAGGGTAATCGCATCGTTGTCACCATAGATTGCGCTGTAACCCGGGTCCTGGATATCGGCCAGGGTGGCGGCGACCTTGTCCATACTATCGGCATAGGCCCCCATCAGCTTAGCTACGTCACGGGTATATCCTTTGCCACCCTTGAGACTAAAGGCCATGGAGGCGGAGTATGGTGTGTGGATAATGACATCGATCACTTTAGCCAGGTTGGTGCTGTAATTAACGCCCATCTCAGAAGAGGTAAAGCCTAAGCGTTCTGCAACAACAGGGTCGTTGGTTACTTCGAGCATGGCCAGCATGGCCAGCACGATCTGGCGATCGGTTTTGCCAGTGTCTGTGGTCTCGGCCTGCAGCGTGCTCTTGTACTCCTTGAGCTTATCTTCCACATGCAGGGTTTTTAGATCGGTCAGCGTCAGCAGATCGGTGAGTACCTTGTTGACTGCAACTGATTGACCATTAATCACTGCCAGCGAGGCATTCATATGTGCTTCGGCAGCTTTGGTATCAACCACTTTTTTGTCGAGCTGTGCCTGTTTCAGGGCTTCATTCAGGCTGGTATTAAAAGCGTCATCGCTTTCAAAACGGATGGTATTGCCCAGCTTGGCGATGGCATCAGGCTTCAGGGTGATACCGTTCGCAGGATCGTTGTCGTCATCCATGGTTTGCAGCAGGGCGGCGATACGAATGGCGCGATCTTTGTCACCCTTCTCGGCGATGGTATATGGGGTTACCAGGGTCTGACCTTTTTTAACCTGGGTTTCCCCAAGCGGGATTGAGCCCAGTTTGAAGGTACAGGTGTCACCGTCATTAAAGAGGAACTGACCTTGCGAGTTCGTGACGTCCGAGTAATTGCCGCAGGTGTAGTTCAAACCGGCTACCGCACTATCAATAAAGGTGGCAGTCAACGCAGGTTTGGTGGCGTTTCCACCATTGCCACTGTTATTGCCATTATCTGTGCTGGCACTGTCGCCACCACCGCCACAACCAGCCAGCGCCAAGCTGGATAACGCCGTCACAACCGATAAAGCCAGAATATTTTTTTTCATTTTTATTTTCCTGAAACAACGATGCATATGTCACCGGCACCTGGCTGAGGAAGTCAGAATGGGTGGCATGACTTGATGCAAAAGAAGCCCAATTGATGTTTTTGTTAGTTTCATTTGAGATCTATGCGGCGGGCATCATACAGGGGCTCATATGGTTTTCAACTTGATCTGGATCTCGAGTTCATATGAATTGTGAGCTTGCTCAACAAAGTGGAGGTGGGGGCTCATTGTTGGTTAGGGAATGTTGACTGGAGAGTATTAGAGAGAGGGTCTGTGAGTGTTGGTCGTTTCCAGCTGTAGCCAATCCTTGCTCGCGCGGTTTGTGGGGATTTTGCGAGCCGGATCACGGGCTTGCCGGGGGGCTGGATGAATAAGAGGGGAAAACGGTTTACAGTAACTTGCTGAACAATAAGAGAAATGTCGTTTGGGTCTTCTGGTTGTTAGCATAAAAAACTGAAAAGTAGCTAAAAAACAACTGCTTATAAGGTTATTTGCTTAGAATTCAAACCGTTAACGCAAACGTTTTTCCCTTATCATTTGCTTGACCCGCATCGGGGCTGACTTAGAGTAAGCCTGCGTGCTAGATAGCCTGCTCTGACAGGCAAGCAAGTTCCCTCACTTAATAACAATCAAGGATACGATCGTGACTAAAGTGCTCAAGCTGGCCACCGTGGCCTCCCTCACTCTCGCTGCTCTCTCTGCTCAGGCTGCTTCCGAGCCAGCCGTCATTTATGACACCGCGGGCAAGTATGACAAATCATTCAACGAAGCCGTGTTCCGTAACGGCGTCGAGCTCTACAACAAGGACAAGGGCGTCAAGGTCAAAGAGTTTGAACCCCAGAACGAAGCCCAGCGTGAGCAGGGTCTGCGTCGTCTGGCCAGCCGTGGCAACGGCCCGATCGTGGCGGTCGGTTTCAACATGGGTTCTGCGGTAGAGAAGGTTGCGACCGAATTCCCGAAAACCCAGTTCACCATCATCGACATGGTGGTCGACAAGCCGAACGTCCAGTCCGTCATCTTCAAGGAGCATGAAGGTTCCTTCCTGGTGGGCGCGCTGGCTGCCATCGCTTCCAAGAGCGGCAAGGTCGGCTTCGTGGGTGGCATGGATATCCCGCTGATCCGCAAATTCCAGTGCGGTTACGAGCAGGGTGCCAAGTTCGTCAATCCGAAGATCGAAGTGTTCCAGAACATGGCGGGCTCTACCCCGGCCGCGTTTGCTGACCCGGCCAAAGGTGCCGAGCTGGCCAAGTCCCAGTTCGCCAAAGGTGCTGATGTGGTTTACGCCGCAGCTGGCGGTACCGGTATCGGTGTCTATCAGGCAGCGAAGGACAGCGGCAAGTTCGCTATCGGTGTGGACTCCAACCAGAACCACCTGCAACCGGGCACCATGCTGACCTCCATGGTCAAGTCTGTGGGTCTGGCCGCTTACCAGACCTGGGATGACGCTGCCAAAGGCGAGTGGAAGCCGGGTATCAAGAACCTGGGTCTGGCTGAAGGCGGTGTGGATTGGGCACTCGACAAGGACAACGAGAAGCTGATCACCCCGGAAATGAAAGCCAAGGTGGATGCCATCAAGGCCGAAATCATCGCTGGCAAGGTCAAGGTTCATGACTACATGAGCGATAACACCTGCAAATACTAATTAGATAGCTGCTACGACTCTCAACGCACCACCGGCCCGCACGGGCCGGTTTTTAGTCTTATTTCATGAAACGCAGGGCTGCATCATGGACCAGACAGATCGCTATGCCATCGAATTAAGAGGTATCGATAAGCGGTTCGGCGAAGTGTACGCCAACAAGCTGATCGACCTTAAGGTTCGCAAAGGCAGTATCCACGGCATTGTCGGCGAAAATGGCGCCGGTAAGTCCACCCTGATGAGCATCATTTATGGTTTCTACCATGCCGACAAAGGCGAGATGCTGATCGACGGGAATCCTTTCAAACCCCATGGCTCACAAGATGCGATTGCCGCAGGCGTGGGCATGGTTCACCAGCACTTCATGCTGGTCAATAACTTCACCGTATTGGAAAACGTCATCCTCGGCGCTGAGAACGGCTGGCACCTTCAGCAGAGCGTGGCGTCAGCCGAAAAGCTGCTGGGCGAACTGGCGCGGGATTATGGCCTCGACGTGCCGCTGCACGAAAAGGTCGAAGACCTGCCGGTTGGCTTGCAACAGCGGGTTGAAATTCTCAAGGCGCTCTATCGCGGCGCCCGCATCCTGATCCTCGACGAGCCGACCGGGGTACTGACCCCGCAAGAGGCGGATCACCTGTTCGAGGTGCTGAAAAAGCTGCGGGATCAGGGGGCAACCATCATCCTTATCACCCACAAGCTGCGGGAGATCCTGGCCATTACCGATCAGGTCTCCATCATGCGCCGTGGCGAGATGGTGGCACACGTCGCCACCAAGGATACCGACAAGGAGCAGCTGGCCGAACTGATGGTGGGCCGCAAGGTGCGCCTCAAGGTCGACAAGGGGCCAACCCAGCCCGGTGACGCCAAGCTGAAGATCGAAGGGCTCAGCTACGTCGACGCCAGCAAGGTGGAGCGGGTCAAATCGGTCAGCTTCGAGGTGCGGGCCGGTGAAGTGGTCGGCATCGCCGGGGTCTCCGGCAACGGCCAGTCCGAACTGCTCAGTCTGCTTGGCGGCATTCTCAAGCCGAGCAAGGGCAGCTTTACCATCAGCAGCCGCAGCGGCGTGCACAAGGTGAGCGCTGAGCACCCGGCCGATCCCGAGCTGGTGCGCAACTACGGCCTCGGCCATGTGCCGGAAGATCGCCACAAGATGGGGTTGATCAACCGCTTCGAGGCGAAAGAGGCCTTTATTCTCGGTTATCACCGCCGCCCGCAATACAACAAGGGGTGGCTGCAGAACAAGGAGGCGATCCAGCAGGATTGTCAGGCCAAGATGGAGAAGTGGGACGTGCGCCCGCCCCATCCCGATCACAAGACCGCCAACTTCTCCGGTGGCAACCAGCAGAAGCTGGTGATCGCCCGTGAAGTGGAGCAGGACCCGGATGTGCTGTTGATCGGCCAGCCGACCCGCGGGGTCGACATCGGTGCCATCGAATATATCCACCAACAGATCATCGCCATGCGCGACAAGGGCAAGGCGGTGCTGCTGGTCTCGGTGGAGCTGGACGAGATCATGAGCCTCGCAGATCGCATTCTGGTCATTGCCGACGGTCGCATCGTCGGCGAGCTGGATGGTGCCAAGGCGGATGAGCGCACCATTGGTCTGATGATGGCGAACATAGTGCCGGACGAAGTTGCCAAGGAGGCCCACTGATGAGCCAAGTACGTATTCCTGCCTGGGTCTCCGTAGGCGTCTTGTCTGCGGTCAACATCCTGCTGGCCTTCCTGGTGTCGGCCATTTTGTTCTACTACCTCGACATCAACCCGGTCGATGCCGCCAAGATCATGTGGTACGGCGCGTTCGGTACAGGTGAAGGGGTCGGCTTCACCCTCTACTACGCAACCGGCTTTATCTTTACCGGTCTGTCGGTGGCGGTCGCCTTCCACGCCGGTCTGTTCAATATCGGTGGTGAAGGTCAGGCCTATATCGGTGGTCTCGGTGTCGGTCTGGTCTGTCTGATGCTCGGCGATGTGCTGCCGTTTGCCCTGCTGTTGCCGCTCTCCATCATTGCCGGTGGTCTGTTCGGTGCGGCCTGGGCCTTTATTCCGGCCTGGCTGCAAGCCAAGCGCGGCAGCCATATCGTGATCACCACCATCATGTTCAACTTCATCGCCGCCTCCCTGATGGCCTATCTGCTGGTGGAGGTGTTCAAGCCGCCCGGCTCGATGGCGACCGAGAGCAAGGTGTTTGCCGAGGCAAGCTGGCTGCCCAAGATGAGCGGGCTGGCTAGCCTGTTCGGGATGGAGATCCCCAACAGCCCGCTCAATATCAGCTTCTTCTGGGCGCTGATCTGTGCGGCGCTGGTGTGGGTCTTTATCTGGCACACCCGCTGGGGTTACGAGATCCGCTCGGTCGGCGCCAGCCAGAGTGCCTCTGCCTACGCCGGTATCTCCTATCCCAAGGTGGTGATCCTGGCCATGGTCATCTCCGGCATGCTGTCGGGCTTCTTCGCCCTCAACGTGCTGCAGGGTGAACTGCACCAGATCAAGCTCAACTTCGTGGAAGGGTTCGGCTTCACCGGTATCGCGGTGGCGCTGATGGGGCGCAACCATCCGGTCGGCGTCATCATCGCCAGCCTGCTGTTCGGTTTCCTCTATCAGGGGGGCGCCGAGCTCAGCTTCGAGTTCGGTGTCGACCGCAACATCGTGGTGGTGTTGCAGGGTCTGGTGATCCTGTTCTGTGGCGCCCTTGAGCACATGATGCGTCCGCGCATCGAGCAGCTCTATCTAGCGTTTGCCAACCGCTCAGCCGCGCAAGCTAAAGGAGTCTGATCATGTTTGAAATTCTGATCCTGATGCTGGATGCGACCATTCGTACCGCGCCGCCGCTCATTCTGGCCGCCATGGCGGGCATGTTTTGCGAGCGCTCCGGGGTGGTCAATATCGCGCTGGAAGGCAAACTGCTGGCAGCGGCGTTCGCCAGTGGTGCGGCTGCGGCGGTCTCCGGTTCTGCCTGGATAGGTTTGGGTGCCGGGGTAGGTGTCTCCATCCTGTTCGCCCTGATGCACGGCTTTGCCACTATCACCCACCGCGGTGATCAGGTGGTGAGTGGCATGGCCATCAACATTCTGGCGGCCGGTCTGACCGTGACGCTGGGTCGTTACTGGTTCGATCAGGGTGGCCAGACTCCGGCACTCTCCGGTGATGCCCGTTTCGCTCCCATCGATCTGCCCTATGCCAAGGAGCTGTGGGATGTGCCGGTGATCGGCCAGCTCTACAGCGAGCTGCTGAGCGGCCACTCCCTGCTGGAGTACGTGGCATTTGCCTGTGTGCCGCTGGCCTGGTGGGTGATGTTCCGTACCCGCTTCGGTCTGCGTCTGCGGGCGGTGGGCGAGGCGCCCGCAGCGGTCGATACCGCCGGTATCTCTGTGGTGCGGATGCGCTACACCGCGCTCCTCATCGGCGGCCTGCTGGCCGGTATCGGTGGCACCTATCTGGCGGTGGCCCAGACGGCCCAGTTCATCCCCAACATGAGTGCGGGCAAGGGCTTTATGGCGCTGGCGGCGCTGGTGTTCGGCAAATGGCGCCCCTGGAATGCCATGGCTGCTTGCCTGCTGTTCGGCTTCCTCGATGCGGTCGCCATCCGTCTGCAAGGGGTCAGCATCGGTGGCTTCGCCATTCCGGTGCAGGCCATCGAGGCACTGCCCTACATCCTGACCGTGTTCCTGCTGGCCGGCTTTATCGGCCGTGCGGTGGCGCCGAAGGCACTTGGCACACCTTATGTGAAGGAGCGGGAGTAGCGTCCTTTGGCGCGATATTCCCGACCCCCCAGATAACTGCAGGCCCACTTCGGTGGGCCTGTTTATTTATGGGCGGGATGGGGCAGGTCAGCCGGGATCTGGATGGTGTGATAGAGGGAGGCGATGGCATGAAGGGATAAACGGGCTGCGCGATCTGCTGCAGGTCGTGGTTGGCGTACAAGAGCTGACCCTCTGCCTGCACCATCAAAAACCCCCTCGTATCAGGAGGGGGTTGCAGAAGTTATTGCCGGATGAACTCTGAGGTTCAGGGTGCTAGCACCAGCTTGTAGACACCAAAGCCGGGGTGTTTGGCATCGGTGGGCGGCAGGGTCTCTACATAGTTCAGCTTGCCACCGGTCAGGGCTTGCGCCTCGCTGCGTGGCGAGCTGTAGATGCGCAGATCCAGATTGGCGGGCAGGGGGGCCATCTGCCAGTTGTTGTCTGCCGGGGGCTCGAAACCGGCCGGATTCTTCTCTGCCAGATCCTTGAGGTATTCGGAGAGCACTTCGCGGGTTTCGAACTGATCTTCATGGACGATCACCTTGGCGTTGATGCCCGGGAAGTTGCCACCACCGCTGGCGCGGTAGTTGTTGGTCACCACGTAGAACATCTGGGTCGGGTCGATCGCCTTGCCCTGATAGGTGAGTTTGGTGATGCGGTAGCTGTCGCTCACCTTGTTGCCATCCACATCGTAACGGGCAGGTTTGGTCACATCGACCTGATAGTTCACCCCGTCGATCACGTCGAAGTTGTAGGTGCGGTACTTCTCGTTGACCAGCCACTGGGTCGCGGTACTGGCGGCATCGATCTTGTTGAACTGGACGGCGCTCTTCTCCAGCCACTCCTGTACGGTCGCGCCATTGATGGCGACCACCTGCAGGGTGTTGGGGTAGACATAGAGGTCGGCCACGTTGCGCAGGGAGATATCGCCAGCCGGTACATAGGTGAAGTCGGTCGGGCCGTTGCGACCGCCACGGAATGGCGCGGCGGCGGAGAGGATGGGCCATTTCTCCTTGAGCTGACCATCCTGTTGCAGTTTCTTGGCGTGCCACAGCTGGGCGTCGCTGACGATCTGGATGGAGGGGTCATCCTGCACCAGCGCGAAGAAGCTGTGGATCGGCTTGGTGATCTTGCTGAGGGGCTCGTCCAGCCACTGGTTGGCCTGCTCGTGCTCGGCAATGACCTGATCGACCACCGCCTGATCTTCGGTGCTGCTGGCACTGCTGTCGATTTTGCGCAGCTGGGACTGGCTGGAGGCCACTTCCCAGCGACCCTCTTTCCAGGTCATGTGCAGGTCGATGATGCCGAGGTGATTGCCCCAGACGCCCGGCATCACGGTCGGTACGCCCGCCAGGGTGCCTTTCTCGTTGTCCACGTCGGTCATGTTGGGGTAGTCGCCCGGGAAGGTGCGGTGGGCGTGGCCCAGCAGCAGGGCATCGACCCCTTTCACCTTGGCCAGCGGCAGAGCGGCGTTCTCCATCATGGGTTCGCGCGGGTCACCAATGATGCCGGTGTGGGCCACGACCACGACGATGTCAGCGCCCTTGGCGCGGATTTCGGGTACATAGTGCTCGGCGGTCTCGACCATATCGGCCACCACCACCTTGCCTTCCAGATTGCGTTTGTCCCACTGGGTGATCTGGGGCGGAGTCAGGCCCAGCACACCGACCTTGATGGTCTGGGTATTGCCGTTGGCATCCTTCACCTGACGATCCAGTACCACATAGGGTTTGAACTTCTGCTTGCTCCAGTCGATGGTGCCCTTGCCATCACGACTGAAGGCATCGGCCTGGAAGACGTTGGCGTTGATGTAGGGGTAGTTGGCCCCTTTCAGGGTCTCTGAAAGGAAGTCGAGACCGAAGTTGAATTCGTGGTTGCCCAGGTTGCCGACATCATAGCTCATGGTGTTGAGCGCCTTGATGGCGGGGTGGGTCTGCTTGCTCAGCCATTGCTGTTTGACCTGCTGGTCGTGGATATAGTCGGCCAGCGGGGTGCCCTGGATCAGGTCGCCGTTGTCGATCAGCAAGTTGTTGGCGTTCTCTTCGCGGGCCTTGCGGATCAGCACAGCGGTGCGGGCAAAGCCCAGCGAGGCATCCGGCTTGTTCTGGTAGTAGTCGTAGCTCAGCAGGTTGGAGTGGATATCAGAGGTTTCGATCAGCCGCAGGGTGAGATCACCGGGGGCCTGAGAGTTGTTGTCGTCACAGCCGGACAGCAAAAAGATAACTGCCACCGCGCTCAGTTTGAGGGTGGTTTTCATTGTTGGATTCTCTTGTTATGGGTATGCCAGCGTGGTGCATTCTATCGACAGCAAAAGAATCCGATTGTGAGCAGGCTGGCAATTCGGGCTAATTACCCTCCTGTTAATAGAGTTATGACTCTGATTTTCATCTGTTTTTTTGGTTCGCTACCCTCGCTGCTTTTCCGCCGTTAGTCACCCTGTAGTCACCGCTGTGCGGTCGGAGCAAGCGGCGCGGTCTGCCGCTCCTGCGAGGCTGTAATGGTTGGTTACAGATCTCCATTCGACTGATAGATGACCTTTCCCTTAAATTCAGCGGCGATTGATTGCATCTAAAAATTACAAAGCGACAGCAAGGAATAAAACCTCATGAAAATGCACAACAAAGCGCTGCTGGCCATCGCCTGCGCTGCGGCCCTGTCTGCCTGTGACAGCGAAAAAGCTGCCAACAGCATCGCCAAACGGGTGCCGCTGGCTCTGCCGGAGGCGGGTCTTTACCAAGCGAATCTGATGAGCCGCGACGGCGACAAGGCGACGCCGCGCATGATCAAGGATCTGGATGGTCTGGCGCTGGTCTACCCGAAGGGTGAAACCGTGCAGTACTGGGGTGTCTGGGTGGATCATCAGGTGGGCAAGGTCGAGACCAACAGCCAGTGGCTGGGTCAGGCTGACCAGAAAGCCGACAAAGACGGGATCTACCCGGTGCAGTTGATCCGCAACAGCGAGCGGCTCGGTACCAGCACGGCGCTCAGCTCGGTGACCAACGACCACAACCTCATCACCTTCCAAGATCAGCCGGTCATCGATCTGCAGGGCAAGGAGATCAAGCGCTGGGTTTTTGATTTCACTCGCACCGGCACCAAGTTCTCCGACAACTCCCCCATCTATTCCGGTTTCAGCGGTCATGTGGCGGTGACAGCCCTGACCACCAAAGCGGTGACCACGGCCAGCTGGAGTGCCACGGACAGCGATGGCTTCAGCAGCGACATGGTGGGCAAGGTGGATACCACCAACAACGGCGGCAAGCTGACGGTAGCGATCGAGTTTCCGGCGGCAGGTTGTACGCTGGTGGGCGAGGGGAGTGCCACTGCCGGGTTGAGCAAGCTGACCATGACCGGGTTTGGCAAGTGCAACTTCAAGCAATCCGCTGCCGCCACGCCGATCGAAAACCTCTGGAATGCCGCTCTGGCCCGGGCGATGGATAACCGCGTCGCCTATGTCACCACCTTTACCACGGATGCCAAAAAAGAGGCGCTGGTCATCGGCTTCCCCGACACCAATGGCTTGCTGATCACCGCTGACAAGCGATAAGCAGCTAACGGCAGGGGTGGGCAAACGCGCCTGAAACAACAAGGGAGCCAGTGGCTCCCTTGTTGTTTTCAACGCACGGTTTACAGCAGGAAGAGTGTCGCCAGCCCGAGGAAGATAAAGAAGCCGCCGGTGTCGGTGATGGCGGTGATCATCACGCTGGCTCCCACCGCCGGGTCGCGGCCGAGGCGGGTCATGGTCATGGGGATAATCACCCCCATCAGGGCGGCCACCAGCAGGTTGAGCATCATGGCGAGCGTCATCACGGCGCCGAGCGCCGCATCCTGATAGAGCAGATATGTTGCAATGCCCATGGTGCCGCCCCACACCAGCCCGTTGATAAAGGCGACGCCGAGTTCCCGCAGCAGCAGGAAGGAGAGGTTGCCCGCCTGAATGTGCTGCAGCGCCAGCGCCCGCACTATCATGGTGATGGTCTGGTTGCCGGTGTTGCCGCCGATCCCGGCGACGATGGGCATCAGCGCCGCCAGTGCCACCAGCTGGGAGATGGTGTGCTCGAACAAGCCGATCACCCGCGAGGCGACAAAGGCGGTGCAGAGGTTGATGGCAAGCCAGGCCCAGCGGGTCTTGACCGCCTTGGAGACAGGGGCGAACACGTCTTCATCCTCGCTGATACCCCCCATCCGGCGCAGGTCGGTGTCACTCTCCTCATAGACCAGATCCACCACCTCTTCGACGGTGAGGCGGCCCATCAGCTTGCCCTTGCCATCCACCACGGCGGCGGAGAGCAGGTCATCCCGCTCGAAGGTGCGGGCCGCCGCTTCGTCGTTATCCTCTGGATCGAAGGTGACCGGATCCCGCTCCATCACGTCGCTCACCAGGGTAGCGGGTTTGTGCAGCAGCACTGTGGTGAGGGCCAGCTCCCCCAGCAGGTGGTTGCGCCGGTCGATGACGAACAGCTTGTCGGTGTTGGCGGGGATCTTGCCGCGCAGCCGCAGATAGCGCTGCACCGTGGCCAGACTCACCTCGGGGCGGATGGTGATGATCTCGAAATCCATCATGGCGCCGACGGTGTGCTTGCCGTAGCGGATCACCTCCCGCACCCGATCCCGGTCGGCGGGGGCCATATAGGTGAGCAGCCGCCCCATCAGGTTGCGCGGCAGGTACTGGCCCAGATAGATCTGATCGTCGATATCCAGGGTACGCAGGGCGTGCAGCAGCTCCTTGTCGCTCATCCCGCTGATCAGGCTGTCCCACACCGTCTCGGAGGCTTCGACCAGGATCTGGCCGCGCTTCTCCTCCTCCACCAGCGCCCACAGGGCATGACGCTCATCGGGCGGCAGCGACTCCAGCGCATCGGCGACGTCGGCGGCGGGCAACCCGTTGACCAGCGCAGTGAGTTCGCTGGTCTGATCGCGCTGCTCTGCATCCTGCACCGCTTGCGGGTCGAGCAGGCTGTCGGTGAGGGCGTCATCGCGTAGCAGCAGGGTGAGAATGCGGGATCTGTCATCCGCGCGCTGCCGGGCGCTGTTCTTGATGGGAAGAGACATGGGATGAATTCCTGAGATGGTAGCCAAGGGCTCAATGCCCATAGGATACCAGACTTAAAACAACAGGTTATGACCGTGATGGGAGAAGAGGGGGGTAAAAGTGAGGCCACCTGCTGGTGGCCTCATGGCGAGTTGCCGAGGATCCCTCAGGCGAGGGCTCGCTGGCGCTGCGGTGCCGCACCAAACCAGGCGAGCCGGTCGGCCAGGGTCACCACCGAGCCCACCATGATCAGCGCCGGACTCTCGACCCCCACCGCCAGCGCGGGCAGCTCATCGAGGGTGCCGCGAAGGACCCGCTGGCAGGGTTGGGTGCCGCGCTCGATCAGCGCCACCGGGGTGTTGCCCGCCTTGCCGTGGGCCAGCAGCTGCTCGCGGATGGTGGCGCAGGATGAGAGCCCCATGTAGAACACCAGCGTCTGCCGATCTTTGGCCAGCAGCGGCCAGTCGAGATCCCGTGCGCCCCCCTTGCCGTGAGCAGTGACGAAGCGCACGCTCTGGGCGTGGTCGCGGTGGGTGAGCGGAATACCGGCGTAGGCGGCGCAGCCGCTGGCCGCGGTGATCCCCGGCACCACCTGAAAGCCGATGCCGCTGCCGACCAGCGTCTCCAGCTCCTCGCCGCCACGGCCGAAGATAAAGGGGTCGCCCCCCTTCAGCCGCACCACCCGTTGCCCCTTCTGCGCCTCCTCCAGCAAGAGCTGGTTGATCCCCTCCTGCGGCACGCAGTGGTTGCCCGCCTGCTTGCCGACGAAGATGCGTTTGGCGTCGCGGCGCACCAGCGCCATCACCTCGTCCGAGACCAGCCGGTCATAGACCACCACGTCGGCCTGCTGCATCTGGCGCAGGGCGTGCAGGGTGAGCAGACCCGGATCGCCGGGGCCGGCTCCCACCAGCACCACTTCGCCAGTGCTCTGGCTCTCGTCGGCAAACAGGTTGTCGGCCAGCTGGTGGGCAGAGGCGCTATCGCCCCGCGCCAGCGCCTGACCGAGCCGATCCGCCCCGAGCAGCCGCTCCCAGAAGCGACGCCGCTCGCCCATGGTGGCGAAGCGGGCCTTGACCCGCTCCCGCAGGCTGCCGGCGAAGGTTGCCACGGTCCCCAGATGTTGCGGCAGCAGGGCTTCCAGTTTTTCCCGCAGCAGCCGGGCCAGCACTGGCGCCTTACCGCCGGAGGAGATGGCCACCATCAGCGGCGAGCGGTCGATGATCGACGGCATGATGAAGCTGGAGCGCTTCGGGTCATCCACCACGTTGGCAAAGATCCGCGCCTGATTGGCGCTCTGGTAGACCAGCGCATTCACCTCGCGCCGATCGGTGGCGGCCACCACCAGCCACTTGCCCGCCAGTTGCTGCGGCGCAAATTCACCGGCCATCCACTCGATGCTGCCGTTGGCAGCCAGTTCCGCCAGCTCGGGGTCGAGCTCGGGCGCGACCACGGTGAGCTGGGCACCGGCATCCAGCAGCAGGCGCGCCTTGCGCTCCGCCACCTCGCCGCCGCCGACCAGCAGCACGGGTTTGTTGTCGAGTCGGCAAAAGATGGGCAAGTAGTCCATGGGGCCTCCGGATCAGGCGGTTCGGGTCTGGTTGGCGGTGCTGGTTGTTTCGCTCACCGCGACTGGGCGCTCGGCCTTGGGGGTGGCATACCAGTAGCCGAGGCCCATAAAGAGGGCGCCGGAGACGGAGTTGCCCAGGGTCACCCACAGCAGGTTGTGGCCGATGCCGCTCAGGGTGTAGGCCTCGGAGTGGGCGCCAAACCAGGAGAGGGCGAACAGGGTCATGTTGGCGATGGAGTGCTCGTAGCCGGAGGCGATAAAGGCCAGCAGGCACCACCAGATGGCGATGAAGCGGGCGGCCCCTTCGGTGCGCAGCGCCATCCAGATGGCGAGGCAGACCAGCCAGTTGCAGAGGATCCCCTTCATAAACAGGGTCAGGGCCGGTGCCAGGGTCTTGGCCAGCGCCACCTTGTGGGCCAGACTGCCTGCGTCTGGCAGCAGGCTGCCGCCGTAGGAGTAGATCAGCGCCACCACGACGGAGCCAATCAGGTTGCCCGCCCAAGTCTGCGGCAGGATACGCAGCAGGTCGGCCATGGTGATCTTGCCGCTCTTCACCCCGAAGGTGAGGAACATGGTGTGGCCAGTGTAGAGCTCGGAGCCGGCGATGATCACCAGCGTCAGGGCGATGCCGAAGGTGGCCCCCATCACCAGCGGCCGGATGGCGGGATCCACCAGATTGCCGAGGGTGAAGATGAGGATGATGCCGAGGCCCACATAGGCCCCCGCCATGGCGGAGCTGAGCCAGAAGCCGAGCTTGTCGCTGCGCTCGAAGCGGTTGATGCGGGCCGCGTTGGCGGCGCACTTGTTGATGGTTTCCGTGTACATCTAGTGAGTCCTTGAAAGGGCTGCTCTCTGGCAGCCCGAAAGAGAGTGAATTTGGCTTTAGACGGCGACCCAGACCTGCTGGTCGTGTACTTCAACGGGGTAGCTTTGAACCGACATCGCAGGGTTGTCGAAACAGTGGCCATCGCTCAGGCGAAAGCGCTGCTTCTTGAGCGGGCTGGCGACCCAGAGCTCGCCGTCGTGTTCGCAGATCAGGCCCCGCGACAGCACGTTGGCGGCGAAGAAGGGGTCCCGGTTGTCGATGGCGAACACCTCGGCGGCCGCGCTCGGGCGGAACAGGGCGATCTGGCGACCTTCAATGAGTGCGCAGACGCCGGTTCCCGGCAGGATGTCGTTGAGTTGGCAGGCAAGTTTCATCATTTGGTTTCCACCTCGATCTGGTAGACGGGGATGCGCTCGGCTGGGGTCGCCGGTCGATGCTGGTTGCGCTCGGCGACGAACTGAACGTCCGGATCGCGCTTGTCGCTGTTGATGAAGTGGCTGAAGCGTTTGAGCGCTTCCTCTTCGTTGAGGGTGCGCGACCATTCGCATTCGTAGCTGTCGATGAGGGTCTGGATATCGCGCTCCAGCGTCTCGGCCAGCCCCAGCTTGTCGTCGACGATCACTTCGCGCAGGTAGTCGACGCCCCCTTCCAGATTGCCAAGCCAGACCGAGGTGCGCTGCAGTTTGTCGGCGCTGGTGACGTAGAACATCATAAAGCGGTCGATCAGCTTGATGAGGGTCTCGCGGTCGAGGTCAGACGCCAGCAGGTCGGCGTGGCGCGGCTTCATGCCGCCGTTGCCGCCCACATAGAGGTTCCAGCCCGCGTCGGTGGCGATGATGCCGACATCCTTACCTTGGGCTTCCGCACATTCGCGGGTACAGCCGGAGACGCCGAACTTCATCTTGTGCGGGGTGCGAATCCCCTTGTAGCGGTTCTCGAGGAAGACCCCGAGGCCAACGCTGTCCTGCACGCCGAAGCGGCACCAGGTGCTGCCGACACAGGTCTTGGCCATGCGCAGCGCCTTGGCGTAGGCCTGACCTGTCTCGAATCCGGCTGCCAGCAGCTTGCGCCAGATGGCGGGCAGGTCATCCTTCTGAGCCCCGAACAGACCGATGCGCTGGGCGCCGGTGATCTTGGTGTAGAGCTTGTAGTCGCGGGCGACTTCGGCCACCGCCAGCAGCCCTTCCGGAGTCACTTCGCCACCGGCCATGCGCGGGATGACGGAGTAGCTGCCGTCCTTCTGCATGTTGCCGAGGAAGATGTCGTTGGTGTCCTGCAACGGGATGTTGCGCGGGCTCAGCACATGCTCGTTCCAGCAGGAGGCGAGGATGGAGCCGACGGTCGGTTTGCACACCTCGCAGCCATAGCCCTGACCGTGTTTGGCCAGCAGTTCGTCGAAGCTCTTGATCCCCTCCACCTTGACCAGATGGAACAGCTCCTGACGGGAGTGGGGGAAGTGGGCGCAGAGGTGGTTGTTGACCTCGATACCCTGCTTCACCAGCTCGGCGTTGAGCACCTGACTGATGAGCGGCACACAGCCGCCGCAGCCGGTGCCGGCCTTGGTGTGCTGTTTGATGGCGGCCAGCGTGGTGTGACCTTCAGCTACCGCCTTGGCGATGTCGCCCTTGGAGACGTCGAAGCAGGAGCAGATCTGGGCGCTCTCCGGCAGGGCATCCACCCCCAGCGTCGGTTTGGCTCCGGCGTAGGCGGGCAGGATCAGGGTGTCCGGGTGGCTCGGCAGCGGCAGGGCGTTGAGCATCATTTGCAGCAGGTTGCCGTAATCTTCCACGTCACCCACCAGCACGGCGCCGAGCAATCGGCTGTTGTCCTCGCTCACCACGATCTTCTTGTAGACGCCGGCCTGATCGTCCTGAAACACATAGCTGTGGCTGCCCGGGGTGCGGCCGTGGGCATCACCGATGGAGCCGACGGAGACGCCGAGCAGCTTGAGCTTGGCGCTCATGTCCGCCCCCTCGAAGCGGCTGTCGCCGCCGAGCAAATGGTCGACGGTGATCTGGGCCATCTTGTAGCCCGGCGCCACCAGCCCGAAGAAGCGACCCTGCCAGGCGGCGCACTCGCCGATGGCGTAGATGTCGGGGTCGGAGGTGAGGCAGTGATCGTCGATGACGATGCCGCCGCGCTCGGCGATGGCGAGATCACCGTAACGGCCGAGGGTATCTTGCGGGCGGATGCCGGTGGAGAAGACCACCACGTCCACTTCCAGCTGACTGCCGTCGGCAAAGGCGAGGCGGTGTTTCGCCTGCTCACCGCCATGCATCAGGATCTCGCTGGTGCTCTTGCTGGTGTGTACCTGCACGCCCATGGATTCAATCTTGCGGCGCAGCAGCTGGCCGCCCTGACCGTCGAGCTGCTCGGCCATCAGCACAGGAGCAAACTCCACCACGTGGGTTTCGAGCCCCAGCGCCTTGAGGGCGCCGGCGGCTTCCAGGCCAAGCAGGCCTCCCCCGATCACCACCCCGCTCTTGCCGCTCCTGGCGGCGCTGCGGATGGCTTTCAGATCCTCGATGGTGCGATAGACGAAGCACTCGTGGTGCTGACTGCCCGCAATGGGCGGCACCCAGGGGTAGGAGCCGGTGGCCAGCACCAGCTTGTCGTACCCGACCACAGTGCCCTTGTTGGAGTGCACTTCGCGGTTGGCCCTGTCGATTTTTTTCACCGCTTCGCCGAGCAGCAGGCGGATGCCGTGCTTGTCGTAGAAGCCGGGTTTGACGAGGGAGAGATCTTCGCTGGTGTGATGGGAGAAGTAGGAGGAGAGATGGACGCGATCGTAGGCGGGACGGGGTTCTGCACCGAAGACGGTGATCTCGTAGCGGCCCGGCTCGGCCCGCTCGATCAACTCTTCGATGAAGCGGTGCCCCACCATGCCGTTGCCCACAACGACCAGTCTGACTTTGCTCATGATTGCCTCTAGTTTGGAGTAATAAAACATCATTCTGGGGCTAGGCTACCCAGTCAGTCGGGGCGGGCAATTGATGCAAATCAAGTGTCTATTTATATATCTCGTCAGGGGTAATTCGATAAAATTCAAAGATATACAAAAATAGGTATACCAGTTGATGATTTCTGGGGTGGCTCGGGGTGAGGGGTGGTGGAGGGAAAGCCCGGTTTACCCACGGCCGGGGAGTGAAAACTTCTGGCGGAAAAGGCCGGCCTCGCACTGGCGAGACCGGCATCAGCTGAGCTAGGCTGCGCGTCAGGCGATATGGCGGCGGAACATGGCGAGCGCCAGCGACAGGGTGACGCCGGCGATGGCGAGCAGCGGCCAGAGCAGGGGCCAGGCGGCCGACCAGTCAAACCCCTTGAGGAAGACCCCCTTGAGCAGCACGATGAAGTGGGTGAGGGGGTCGATGGCCGCCAGCCACTGGAACACCTGCGGCATGTTCTCCACCGGCGAGATGTAGCCCGAGAGGATCACCGCCGGTACGGTGAAGGAGAAGACTCCGAGAAAGGCCTGCTGCTGGGTCGAGCAGAACGACGAGATGAAGAGCCCGATCCCGGCCAGTGCCAGCCCGTAGCAGACCATGCCCGCCATCAGCAGGCTGAGGCTGCCGGCAAAGGGGAGGTGGAAGACAAAACGGGCGGCCAGCGCGACTATGCACCCTTGTCCCACTGCCACCATGATGCCGGGCACCGCCTTGCCCGCCATGATCCAGCCTGCGGTGAGGGGGGAGACCAGCAGCTGATCGAAGGTGCCCTCCTCCCGCTCCCGCGCGACCGAGAGGGCGGTAACGATAAGACAGCCGGTGGTGGTGATGATGGCCACCAGCGCTGGCAGGATATGCCAGTGGAACTCGACGTTGGGGTTGTAGAGGTTGCGTACCGCCAGCTCGGGTTGCCCCTTGCCCTCACTTTGCCAGCGGGCGATCACCTGACTGATGTAGCCAGCCGCCACCTGACCGCCGTTGGAGCGACGGCCATCGATAATCAGCTGCACCTTGGCCGGTTCGCCCCGCGCCAGCCGGCGCGAGAAATCCCCCGGAATAATCAGCCCGAGCAGTGCCTGCTGCCCGGTGATGGCCTCGGTCATGCCCGCCTCGCCCTGCACCGGGATGATGGTGGTAAAGGCGGGCATATGGGTGAGGCGCTCCAGCAGCTCGCGGCTCTGGGCACCGCCATCCTGGTTGTAGATGGCCAGCGTGTTGCCGGTCACCTCCAGAGTGGCGGCGAACGGGAAGAGGGCGGTTTGCAGCAGCACCGGCATGATGAGCAGAAAGCGCCCCTGGGTATTGCCCATCAGGGCCTGCAGCTCTTTTCGGATCAGCCACCAGAGTCGGATCAGCATGGGTTACTCCAGAGTGCGCCGCGTCTTGCGGGCGGTCAGGGCCAGCCAGAAACCGGCCAGCAGCAGCAGACAGAAACCGTTGACCAGCAGGATCGAGAAGACACTGCCCGCCTGATAGAGGGTCTGCAGGGAGCTCGCGAAGTAGCGGGCCGGAATGAGGTGAGTGATGGCCCGCAGCAGCGGCGGCATGCTGGCGATCTCGAACACGAAGCCCGACAGCATCACGGCGGGCAGAAAAGCGGCGATCAGCGCCGCCTGCGCGGCGTTGAACTGGCTGCGCATCACGGTGGAGAGAAACAGCCCGAGTCCGAGGGCGCTGCCGAGAAAGACGCTGGTGACCAGAAAGAGCAGCAGCAGGGAGCCGCGCCACGGCACGCCCATTACCGCCACCGAGAAGAGCAGGCAGAGCAGCATGGCGATGATGCCGAGGCCATAGTAGGGCAGCAGTTTGGAGAGCAGCAGCTCCCCTTTGGTGACCGGGGTGGCGAGCAGCGCCTCCATGGTGCCGCGCTCCCACTCCCGCGCCACCACCAGCGAGGTGAGCAGGGCGCCTATGATGGTCATCACCACCGCAATGGAGCCCGGTACCAGAAAGTTGCGGCTCACCAGCGCCGGATTGAACCAGGCGCGGCTCTCTATCGACACCGGCATGGCGACCCCCTCGCCAGCGAGCCACCCCTGCCAGATCCCCTGCACATAGTTGGTGACGAAGTTGGCAGTGTTGGGCTCGGAGCCGTCGGTCAGCAGCAGCGCCTGCGGCGTACCATTGCCCTGACCGGCCATGGCGCGGGAGAAGCCGTCATCGATCACCAGCAGGCCGCGGATCTCGCCACGGGCCAGACTGGCGAGCAGGGACGCCTTGCTCGGGCCGCTGTGGATCTCCAGTGCGGTAGAGCCGCGCAGGGCCTGTTCCAGCCGCACCGCCGGGGCGCCGCTATCGGTACGCCAGATGCCGAGACGCAGATGGTCCACATCCAGATTGATGGCGTAACCCATCACTACCAGCAGTACCACCGGCATGATGAAGGCGATGAGGATGCTGCTCGGGTCACGGACGATTTGCAGCGTCTCCTTGCGGCAGAGGGCCAGCAGTCGCCGACGGTTGATGCTCATGCGTCCTCCTCGCTGGCCCGCTCGACCAGGGTGATAAAGGCCTCTTCCATGGTCGGCAAGGAACCGGTTGGCAGAGAAGTCGCCGCCTCTTTGGCGGCCAGCCCCTTGAGGTCGTCCGGGGTGCCGAGGGCCAGCAGCTTGCCGCGATAGATGAGGGCGATGCGGTCGCAATACTCCGCCTCGTCCATAAAGTGGGTGGTGACCAGCACGGTAACGCCGTGGTCGGCCAGCGCGTTGATGTGCGACCAGAACTCGCGCCGGGTCACTGGATCGACCCCGGAGGTGGGCTCGTCGAGAAACAGCAGCGGCGGCTCGTGCAGCAGGGCGCAGGCCAGCGACAAGCGCTGGCGCAGGCCGAGCGGCAGGGATTCCGCCTTCTGATCGAGCCAGGGGGTGAGGGCAAAAGCGGTCACCATGGCGTCGATCCGCGTCTGCTGGTGGCGGCCGAACAAACCGTAGATACCGGCGAAGAAGGAGAGGTTCTGCGCCACGGTGAGCTGCTTGTAGAGGGAGAACTTCTGCGCCATGTAGCCGAGACGCTGGCGCGCCGCCGAGGGGCTGTGAGCCAGATCGATGCCGGTCACCAGCGCCTGCCCCTCGCTCGGGCGCAGCAGGCCGCACTCCATCTTGAAGGTGGTGGACTTGCCCGCCCCGTTGGGGCCGAGCAGGCCGAAGATCTCGCCGCGGCGCACCGCAAAGCTGACATCATCGGTGGCGGCAAAATCGCCGAAGCGCTTGGTGAGGTGGCGCGCCTCGATCACCGCTTCGGGGGAGACTCCCTGCGGCAGTTCGGCTTCCCGCATCCCGGCCGCCAGACTCGACTCTCCGCCGGGGCCGCCGCCGAGCAGGTCGATAAAGGCATCCTCCAGCCGGGGCTGGGCCGGTTGAAAGGCGCCATTAGCTCGTTGCAGATAATCCAGTTGCAGCTCCGCCAGCAGTGGGGGCGTCATGCCCGGGTGCAGCAGCAGGCGAACCCGTTCCCCCGCCACCGCGCCGTCCATCACCGCCGGGTGAGCCAGTGCCCGGCGCAGCAGGGCGCGTCGCTCGCGGCCATCCAGTTGCCCCGCCTCCAGCAGCCAGCAGCGGCTGGCCATGGCCCCCATCAGATCGGCCGGCGTGCCGCTGGTGCGCACCTCGCCATCCGCCATCAGCAGCACGTGGTCGCACAGCTCCGCCTCGTCGAGATAGGCGGTACTCCAGAGCACCGTCATCCCTCCCTTGGCCAGCTCGCGTACCATCTGCCAGAGGGCGCGGCGGGAGATGGGATCTACCCCGACCCCGGGTTCGTCGAGCAGCAGCACATCCGGGGTGCCGAGCAGGGCGCAGGCCAGCCCGAGCTTCTGCTTCATCCCGCCAGAGAGTTTGCCTGCCGGTCGTGCTGTGAAGCGGGCAAGATCGGTGAAGGCGAGCAGCCGCGCGAAGGTAGGCGTGCGTTCGGGCTCCAGTACGCCGCGCAAGTCAGCGTAGAGGGTGAGGTTCTCCAGCACGCTGAGATCCTCGTAGAGGCCGAACTGTTGGGGCATGTAGCCGAGGCGCTGACGCAACAGGTCTCCCTCGCTCACCGGATCCAGCCCCAGCACCCGGATGGTGCCCGCTTCGGGGATCAGCAGACCGGCCAGCAGGCGCAGCAAAGTGCTCTTGCCCGCGCCGTCGGGGCCAACCAGCCCGGTGATGCCGCCGGCCGGAATGGTGGCCGAGATGGCGTTGAGGGCGACCCGCTCGCCAAAGCGTTTGGTGAGCCCCTCGAGGGAGATGGCGCTGTTCATGGCGCCAGCCTGACGGTGACCGGCATCCCTTGGCGCAGGGCTTGGTCGGGATCCTGCACTACGATGCGCAGTCGGTAGACGAGGTGAGTGCGCAGGTCTGGCGTCTCCACCGATTTCGGGGTGAACTCTGCGGTCGGCGAGACAAAGCCCACCACCCCGTGATAGGGCTGATCCGGCCGCGAGTCGGTGGTGAGGGTCACCCTGGCGCCGCTCGGGAAGTGGCCGAGCCAGGGCTCCTCCACATAGGCGCGCACCCAGACCGGCGCGGTCAGGGAGAGGTTGAAGGCGGTCGCTCCGCTCTGCACCATGCTGCCATTCTCGACGGCGCGGCTGATGATGATGCCGTCGCTGGGGGCGGTCAGGCTTGCATCCGCCAGCGCCAGTTCGGCACTGGCGAGCGCCGCTTTGGCCCCTTCCAGCTGGGCATCGGACTGGGCAATCTCTTCCGGGCGGTAGCCGGTTTCGAGCTGGGCGAGCTGTTCGCGTGCCGAGCGTACCTGCGCCCGGGTCTGATCCCGCTGGGAGCGGGCGCTGTCGAGCTGACCGCGGGAGATGGCGCCGGTGGCTGCCAGCGCGCTCTGGCGGCGCCACTGCTGGTCGGCTTCCAGCGCAGCGGCTTCGGCGGCGGCCAGTGCGGCCCGGGCGCGGCCGGTCTCTTCGCTGCGATAGCCTTTGTGGATCAAGGTGTTGGCGGCAGTGAGCGCGGCCAGATTGGCGCGGGCACTGTCGCGGCTGTGGGTGAGGGGAACCGGATCGAGGCGGGCCAGCAGTTGACCGGCTTTTACCCTATCCCCCTCATCGACCAGTACCTGAACGACGCGGCCGCCGACCCGAAAGGCCAGATTGACGTCGCGAATATCGACGTTGCCGTAGAGGATGGAGCCGTCGGCCGGGCGTCCCTGCCACCAGAGGTAGCCACCGATAACGGTTAGCAGCAGGGCCACGATTGCAATGCGTTGCTTCATACCGCTTCTCCTTCTTTCATGTCGGTGGGGCGCAGGCCGCGCAGGGCCCATACCAGCCGTTGTCTGGCGGCCTCGGGGTTGTCTATCTGGCTGAGAAAGGGGGCGGCCTGTTCGGGCAGCCAGCCGAGCTGGCGACCGCTGCCGGCGATCACCAGCGGCAGGCCGACCGACCCCATGATGAAGATCATCAGCTGGAGCGGGTGACCCGCGACCAGCGACCCTTCCGCCTGTGCCATCCGTACCTGCTCGATCAGCAGCAGGGGATGACGGCGCGGCAGGCTGAGCAGAAAGCGCTGGGCCGCCCCTTCACCCGCCAGCGCATCGCCAAACAGGTGGTTGATAAAGCCGCGCTGGCGCGCCACCAGCCCGATCAGCGCCTCCATGGTCGCCTCGAACATGGCGATGGCGGAGGGGTAGGAGCCTTTGGCTGCCACCGCCTTGAGCTCGTCATAGAGGGGGGCGTACCAGAGCTCGACCAGCTCGTCGATAAAGGTGTCACGGTTGCCGAAGTGGTAGACGAAGGAGCCGAGGTTCACCTCGGCCGCTGCCGCCAGCTCGCGCACCGTCAGGCCGCGCAGCCCCTTCTCGGTGGCGATGGCGAGGCCGGTATCGAGCAGTTTCTGCCGGGTTGGATTCATCTTTCTGGTTCCTGCTGCACAGATTTTGATCTGATTTATACGTATGTATAAATCAGCCGCCGAGAATAGGAAAGATCTTTTTTTGAGCAGATTTCAGCGGAGATGAAAAACGGCGGGCGTTGGCAAGGAGAGGTTTGGAAACGGCTTGGGATTGAACGGGTTGCCGCAGGTGTGGGCCAGAATCCGGGCAGATGACGGAGGTGGTGGAGAAATAAAAACGCCTCCGCGAAGGGAGGCGTTTTATCGGGAGGGGCGCGTTTACAGAATAAAGCGGCTCAGATCCTCGTCTTCAATCAGCTTGCCGAGGTGGGCGTTGACGTAGTCGGTGTCGATTACAAAGGTCTCGCCGGACTTCTCGGAGGCGTCATAGGAGATATCTTCCATCAGGCGCTCCATCACGGTGTGCAGACGACGGGCACCGATGTTCTCGGTACGCTCGTTGACCTGCCACGCCGCTTCGGCCAGACGGCGGATGCCATCCTTGGTGAACTCGATGTTGACCCCTTCGGTGGCCATCAGCGCCTTGTACTGATCGGTCAGGGAGGCGTTCGGTTCGGTCAGGATGCGCTCGAAGTCATCTGTGGTCAGGGCGGTCAGCTCGACGCGGATCGGCAGACGGCCCTGCAGCTCTGGGATCAGATCTGACGGCTTGGCGATCTGGAAAGCGCCGGAGGCGACAAACAGGATATGGTCGGTCTTGACCATGCCGTGCTTGGTGTTGACGGTGCAGCCCTCGACCAGCGGCAGCAGGTCGCGTTGTACCCCTTCACGGGAGACATCGGGGCCCGAGCTCTCGCCGCGCTTGCAGATCTTGTCGATCTCGTCGAGGAAGACGATGCCGTTGTTCTCAACCGCTGCGATCGCTTTCTGCTTCAGCTCTTCCGGATTGACCAGACGGGCCGCTTCCTCTTCGATCAGCGCCTTCATGGCCTCTTTGACCTTGATCTTGCGCTTCTTCTTCTGGTTCTGGCCCAGGTTCTGGAACAGTCCCTGCAGCTGGTTGGCCATCTCTTCCATGCCCGGCGGGGTCATGATTTCGACGCCCATCGGGGAGGCGGAGAGTTCCAGTTCGATCTCCTTGTCATCCAGCTGACCTTCCCGCAGTTTCTTGCGGAAGATCTGGCGGGTGTTGGAGTTGTCGGCTTTCTCTTCCTCACCCCAGGTGTTGCGCGGGTTGGGCAGCAGGGCGTCGAGGATGCGCTCTTCGGCGGCTTCCTCGGCGCGATATTTCATCTTCTCCATCTCGGTTTCGCGCACCAGCTTGATGGCGGCATCGGTCAGATCGCGGATGATGCTGTCCACTTCCTTGCCGACATAGCCCACTTCGGTGAACTTGGTCGCTTCTACCTTGATGAAGGGGGCGTTGGCCAGCTTGGCCAGACGACGGGCGATCTCGGTCTTGCCGACACCGGTCGGGCCGATCATCAGGATGTTTTTCGGGGTCACTTCATGGCGCATCTCTTCATCGAGTTGCATCCGGCGCCAGCGGTTGCGCAGGGCAACGGCAACGGCGCGCTTGGCATCGGCCTGACCAATGATGTGACGATCCAGCTCGTGGACGATTTCTCTCGGGGTCATCTCGGACATGATGGTGTTCCTGTATCCGGGGCGGGCAGTGCCCGCCCCTTGGGAAATTGGGTTTGGCTGGTGGCCTTATTTCGCCGAATAGTCCAGCACTTCGATGGTGTGGTTGCCGTTGGTGAAGACGCAGATGTCGCCCGCAATCTTGAGGGACTTCTCGACAATGGTCCTGGCATCCAGCTCGGTGTTTTCCAGCAGCGCGATGGCGGCGGACTGGGCGAAGTTGCCGCCGCTGCCGATGGCGATGAGATCGTGCTCCGGCTGCACCACGTCACCGTTGCCGGTGATGATGAAGGATTTGTGTTCGTCGGCCACGGCCAGCAGCGCTTCGAGGCGGCGCAGGGCGCGATCGGTGCGCCAATCTTTGGCCAGCGCCACGGCGGCGCGCTCCAGATTACCCTGATGGGCCTGCAGTTTTGCTTCGAAACGCTCGAGCAGGGTGAAGGCGTCGGCGGTACCGCCAGCGAAACCGGCCAGCACCTTGCCGTTGTAGAGACGATGAACCTTGCGGGCGTTGCCCTTCATGACGGTGTTGCCAAGAGAGACCTGGCCATCGCCACCGATGACGACCTGACCGTTGCGGCGAACTGAAACTATGGTAGTCACTTTACTTACCTCGCTTGAGCCGAATGACGGCCTGACTGTGCATGGCAAGAAAGATGGGGATGGCAAACGGGCTTTTCAACCCTGCCTTTGGTTGGGATAAACGGGGTAGCAAACAGCGTGGGTGCGAGTGGCACCAAAAGAACAGGGCCGGGTGTTGCCACCCGGCCCTGCTGCAAACTATCCGCATTATTTTGTTTCAGACCAGACTACCGCTTGGCACACGATCACAGTTTGGCCATTGAACGTCGCCGAGGGAGAACCATACAGCGTGTAGCCTTGAGCTAGTGCCTCGCTGACACGAAAACAAAATGTCGCGTCATCAGGCCCAGTAATTAAGCGGTAAACCGGAAGGCCATTTGGTGGCTGTTTCGAATTTGTCATGCTCTGGTTCTCCTGCTGGTGACAGTATGCTAACCCTTCTTGGGAATGCAGCCGCTGATGCCGGAGCTCTGCAGCTTGCTGTTGGCCGCGTCGGCGGCCGCCTTGCCGTTGAAGGGGCCCACCATCACCTTGTAGACGGTGCCGTTGGCGCCATTGATCACCTGCAGGCTGGAAGAGAGGCCGGCGGTGAAGGCGATACGTGCCTTGAGCGACTCTGCGGAATCCTGCGAGCGCAGGGCGGCGCACTGCATCATATAGCGACCGCTGTCGGCGGCTGCGGTCTGGGCTGGCGGAGTGGCCGCTTTGGCCTTGGCCGCTTCGGCCCGCTCCCGTTCCAGCTCGGCGCGGATCTCCCGCTCCATCCGTTCCCGTTCGGCCTTGCGGTCGATCACCTGCTCTTGCGCGCTGGCAACCGGTGCTCCGGAGGTGGAAGGGGTGGTCGCCGGATTGGGCTGATAGGGCTTGGGCTGGCCGATGGGCGTTCCCGGTTGGGGAATGTCGGTCGGCACCGGCTGTGGCAGTTTTTCCGGTTGCAGGGTCATGGTATCTGCCGGTGGTGGCGGCAGCACACCCGGCTGGGTCGGCGGCTCTATGATATCGACCTGCTTGTTCTCAAGCCGTTCGATGTAGCTCCACTTCTCCTGAGGCAGCCCGTTATTCTGCGCTTTTGGCTTGTTGGCCTTTACCTGCTCCTCAATAGTGGGGGCATCGTTGCCCTTGCCATTGATCATGTAGAGGAAGCCACCAAAGCCTGCCAGCAGTGCCACGACCAGCAGCACTGGAATAACAGGAAAGCGGCGAGGGGCCGCTTTCTTGGTATTGCGGCCACCCGCCCGACGTCGCGGGCGGCTGCCGACATAATCCCGGGTTGCCATCTATTACATGCGCTCCAGGGTATGGATGCCCAGTACGCCGAGGCCCAGTTTCAGTACCTTGGCGGTGGCGGCGCACAGCAGCAGACGGCTCTGACGGGTTGCCTCGTCCACGCCATCCTTGTTGATCGGGCAGGCTTCATAGAAGGTCATGAAGTTGCCGGACAACTCGTACAGGTAGGTACAGAGCAGGTGCGGCATGCCTTTGTCGGCCACGCCGTTGACCGCGTCGGAGAACTGGATCAGCTTCTGGGCCAGCACCTCTTCGGCCTCTTCGTTCAGGGTCACGTTGCCGGTCAGCGTTTCGGCATCGATGTTGGCCTTGCGGAAGATGGACTGGATACGGGTGTAGGCGTACTGCAGGTAAGGGGCAGTGTTGCCTTCAAAGGAGAGCATCAGATCCCAGTCGAAGATGTAGTCGGTAGTACGGTTCTTGGAGAGATCCGCATACTTGACCGCGCCCATGGCGATGGCGTTGACCACGTTGGCCTTCTCTTCGGCAGAGAGGTCGCTGTTGCGGCTCTCCAGCAGGGCGGCGGCGCGCTCTTCGGCCTCGTTCAGCAGGTCAACCAGCTTGACGGTACCACCGGAGCGGGTCTTGTAGGGACGACCATCCTTGCCCAGCATCATGCCGAAGGCGTGGTGCTCAAGCGGTACGGATTCCGGCACATAGCCCGCCTTGCGGGTGATGGTCCAGGCCTGCATCAGGTGCTGGTGCTGACGGGAGTCGATGAAGTACATGACACGGTCGGCGCCCAGGGTCTCGTAACGGTATTTGGCACAGGCGATGTCGGTGGTGGTGTAGAGGAAACCGCCATCGCTCTTCTGGATGATGACGCCCATGGCCTCGCCATCCTTGTTCTTGAACTCGTCCAGGAAGACAACGGTGGCGCCTTCGCTCTCGACCGCCAGCCCCTTGGCTTTCAGGTCGGCAACGATCTCCGGCAGCATGTCGTTGTACATGGACTCGCCCATGATGTCCTTGTTGGTCAGGGAGACATTCAGGCGGTCGTAGTTGATCTGGTTCTGCTCCATGGTCATGTCGACCAGCTTCTTCCACATGGTACGGCAGTACTCGTCGCCGCCCTGCAGCTTGACCACGTAGTTACGGGCGCGCTCGGCGAAGGCTTCGTCTTCGTCGTAGCAACGCTTGGCCTGGGTGTAGAAGGCTTCCAGATCCTTGAGCGCCATGTCGCTGGCGTGCTCGTTGGACATCTTTTCCAGATAGGCGATCAGCATCCCGAACTGGGTGCCCCAGTCGCCGATGTGGTTGGCACGGATCACTTTGTGGCCGAGGAATTCCAGCGCGCGCGCAGCCACATCACCGAGTACGGTGGAGCGGATGTGGTGCACCGCCATCTCTTTGGCCACGTTGGGGGCGGAGTAGTCCACCACCACGGTTTGTGGCGCGGGCAACCGTACGTTGGCATTGGCAGAGGTCACCATGGCCTCAACCTGACCGGCCAGCCAGCGCTGGTCGAAGAAGAAGTTGATAAAGCCGGGACCGGCGATCTCGACCTTGGCGATCAGGTCGGAGGCAGGCAGGTGCTCGATGATGGCCGCTGCCAGCTCACGGGGATTCTTGCGGGCCGGTTTGGCCAGCAGCATGGCCAGGTTGGTAGCCAGGTCGCCGTGAGCTTTTTCCTTGCATCGGTCTACTTGCACGCGGGCTTCCAGGTCCGCCGGCAGGACGCCTGCTGACTTGAGATTGGCTACCGTTTGTTCAAGTAGATGATGAATATGCTCTTTCATAACTGACCACCAAGGTTGCGCGTCGAAAAATGACTGATATATAAGGGCGTGAATTTTACCCGCATCGGCCCGAGAAAACTATAGGGATGACCCGCCGCTCGCTGTCGGGCGGATATTTCACTGCGTTTGGCGCCATATTCCAGAATATTGGGTGGAAATTACGGTGCTTATCCATTTCTACTGCATATCCAAGCGGCTTGTCCAGGCTATTTTCCCCTGATTGTTAAGGGTTTTTCCTTTCCGCTGACGGGAATGATCTCCTCCCTCTGGCCCGGCGTATCAACAGAGGTTCCCAACCGAGGAGTTTGCGATGCGACTGGCGCTGTTTCCCCTATCTGCCCACCTGCTGCCCGGCGGCATCATGCCGCTGCGGATCTTCGAACCGAGATACCAGCGGATGATTGCCGAGGCGGGGGAGTCCGGCTTTGCCCTCTGCATGGTGGATCCTCGCCAGCCCGACGCCCTGCGCAACATGCTGCCCATCGCCACCCGGGTCACCATCATCGATTTCGACCGGCTGCCGGACGGCATGCTGGGGATCACGGTGCAGGGGATGGAGCGGGTGCAGATAGAAGATCTGTGGCAGGAGCAGGATGGCCTGCGTATCGGCGAGGTGACGCCGCTGACGGCCTGGCCGCCCCGCCGGCTCCATCCCGATCAGCAACCGCTGGTTGATGCGCTGCGGGAGGTGTTTGCCGACTATCCCGACTACGCCGCCCTCTATCCCGCCCCCCGCTGGGACGATGGCAACTGGGTGGCCCAGCGCTGGCTGGAGGTGCTGCCCATCCCCCCTGAACAGAAGCAGTTGTTGCTGGCCGCTGCCGACAATCAGCCCGCCATCGCCCTGCTCAAGGGGGTACTGGTGGCCAGCCACTGATTTTTTCTGACCCGCTGATCCGCCACTGCCGCAGCGCCGTACAAGTCATCACCACAGCATGTTCGACAGCACACCAAAGGGATGGCGCAATGGCATATACTGGCCAACCACACTCGACCATACGCAGGACCTCGCCCGTGATGGATAACCCGGATGGCGACCTCAAATCTCTGCTGATCAGGGTGGCAGAGCAGGCCGACAAGGCTGCTTTTGCTCGCCTGTTCCAACACTTTGCGCCGCGCATTCGCAGCTACGGGCTGCGCCATCTCGGCAGCGAGGCCAACGCCATGGAGCTGGTGCAGGAGACCATGCTGCTGGTATGGCAGAAGGCACGCCTCTACCACCCCGAGAAGGGGGCGCCGACCACCTGGATCTACACCGTGATGCGCAACCAGTGCTTCGACATGCTGCGCCGTCGTCGCGCCAGCAAGGAGGATCTCTGTGCCGAGGAGCTGTGGCCCGTGCTGGAGTTTCAGGCCGAAGAGGAGCATCTGAGCGGCGGTGAGGATGCGGTGCTGACCCGTCAGATGGCCCACTATCTGGGCACCCTGCCGGAGCCGCAACAGCAGGTGGTACGCGGCATCTATCTGCAGGAGTTTTCCCAGCAAGAGTTGGCGGAGCGACTCGGCGTGCCGCTCGGTACCATCAAGTCCCGCCTCCGGCTGGCGTTACAGAAACTGAAAGAGCAAGTGGAGCAAGGCCATGATTAAAGCCCATCCGACCGACCCTATGCTGCGTGCCTTCGCCGCCGACGAGCTGCCTCTGCCGCTGGCGGTGGGGCTCTCCGCCCACTGTGAACTCTGCCCCGATTGTGCTGCCCGACTAAAGACATTCGAAGAGGAGCTGGCGCAGCAATATCTTGCCTCGCCAGTAGAGCCCAAGCTGGACTCCCGCGATGAAGTGGGACTGGACGCCGGATTCGACGCCATGCTGGCGGATATTCTGGCCCAGCCGCTGGCAGAGCCCCTCTCCGAGCCAACACATGACCAGCCCCGAGCCCAGCCCGGAGAGCTGGAGGTAGCCGGTCACGCCTACCGTTTGCCACGGGTGCTGGCCCGCTATCGTTCGCCCAAGTGGCGCCATATCGGGGCCATTCGTCAGCAGAGTCTGCCGCTGGACGAGATGGGGGCTCGCGCCAGCTTGCTCCATATCGAAGCGGGCGGGCGCATCCCCGAGCACACCCATCAGGGCTATGAGCTGACTCTGCTGCTGGCGGGCAATATTCAGGATGGCGATACCCTTTACAAGGCGGGAGATTTCATCTGGCGCGATGCCAGCCACTCCCACAGCCCGCATACGCCGGACGGTTGCCTCTGCTACACGGTGCAGGATGCGCCGGTGCAGTTCACCAAGGGGTTGTCGCGGCTGCTGAATGGCATCAGCCAGCACCTCTACTGAGCACTATGACGCCATAGAAAAAGGGACCAGATTGGTCCCTTTTTTCATTTGATTGCTGGTTGCCGGTCAGGCAACAAACACCAGATAGACGGCGAATGCCACGATAAAGCGGTAGATGGCGAACGGGATAAAGTCGATGCGGCGGATCAATGTCAGGAAGGTCTTGATCGCAAACATCGCCACCACGAAGGCGGTGATAAAGCCCACAGCAAACATCGGGAAGTCGGCCATCGAGAGAAAATCGCGGCTCTTGTAGAGATCAAGCCCGCTGGCCGCCACCATCATGGGCACTGCCATGATGAAAGAGAACTCGGCGGCGGCGTGACGGCTGATCCCCATCAACATGCCACCACTGATGGTGGCGCCGGAGCGGGAGAAGCCGGGCCACAGGGCCAGACACTGGAACAGACCGATGCCGAACGCCTGCTTGTAGCTGATGTCATCCAGGGTTTCTGCTGTGACGGCCGGGCGGAACTTCTCGGCGATGATGAGCAGGATGCCCCCCGCGACCAGCGCGTACATGACGGTCTGCGGACCAAACAGGTTGGCCTTGATCCAGCTGTGGATGGCCAGACCGACCACGATGGCGGGCATCATGCCGAGGATGACATGCACCAGCGACAGGGTCGCGTGATCCCGGGACGGCTTCTGGCCGAAGTGGATGCCAATCAGGCCAAACAGGCGGCGCCAGAAGACGGCGACCACGGCGAGGATGGAGCCAAGCTGGATCACCACTTCGAAAGTGGCAGCCTTGGGCCCTTCAAAGCCCAGCAGATGGCCGACGATAATCATGTGGCCGGTGGAGGAGACGGGGAGGAACTCGGTCAGCCCCTCGACGACGCCCAGAATAAAGGCGACCAGCAGGCTATAAGTGTCAGTCATCGAACAAACAATCCTTAACTTCGTTGATGTAAAACGCCCCGGGAGGGTCTCGGGGCGGCTTATCTTGCTCGATTGTGACTGCCGAGGCTATGTAAAAATCATGAAACCTTTAAGTCAGTCGCGGATAAAGCGGTAGCGGGTCTGGTGGTGATAACGCCCGCCCGGCAGCAGCCAGGGGTTGCCCAGCTCGGGGCGATTGGGGCTGTCCGGTAGCTGTTGCGCCTCAAGACAGAAGCCGTCGTGATCCAGGTGCGACTGGCCGCTGCGGTTCGGGGTATTGGCCAGCCAGTTTCCGGTGTAGAACTGTAGCGAGGGCTGGTTGGTATAGACCTCCATCGCCAGCTGCTTGTCGCCAGAGACGACCCGAGCGGCCCATTCTGATGCCGGGCCGTTGAGCACAAAGGCATGATCGTACCCCTTGGCCTGTTGCTGCTGGGGATGGCTCAGCCAATCCTGTCCGACAAGACGCTCGCGGCGCAGATCGAACGGCCCCTCCACCGGAGTGATGGCGATCGGCAAACCGCTCGGATCGGTGGGCAGGAAGTGGTCGGCATTGATGCTGATGAGGTGGTCACGGACATCGCTGCCATCGGTTTGCCTATCGAGATTGAAGTAGGCGTGGCTGGTGAGGCTGACCGGGGTCGCTGCATCTGTGCTGGCCACAAAATCGACCACCAGATCGCTCTGCTCAAGCCGATACTCCAGGGTTACCCGCAGATTGCCGGGAAAGCCCTGATCTCCCGCTCGGGATAGCAACACCAGCTTGACCCGATCCGCTTCCAGCTCCTTGATCTGCCACCGCTGGCGATGAAAGCCCGCCTGCCCGCCATGCAGGCAGTTGGGTGCCTGATTGGCATTCAGCGGCCAGTGCTGTCCGTCACGCACCAGCTCGGCACCGCCGATGCGGTTGGCAAAGCGTCCTGCCACCGCGCCCAGCCACACCTGCTGGGTGGGATAGACGTCGTCGTCACAGCCCAGCAGCACTTCACGCCGTTTGCCCACCACCGGCAGGGTGAGGGAGGTGAGGGTGGCGCCGAAGTCGAGGCCGCGCAGCCGCAGCCCCTCTTCATTTTCCAGCTCGAACGGGGTCATGGCGCTGCTCATAGCTTGCCTGCACCGGCGCTGGCAGAGCAGACGTAGCAGTCGGCCTTGAGGCCCGAGATGGCCGGATACTCCGCCTCGACGGCGGCAATCACCTCGGCCACTTTCTCCGGGCGCAGCAGGGCGACCACGCAGCCGCCGAAGCCGCCGCCGGTCATCCGCACGCCGCCATCTGTGCCGATCCTGGCCTTGATGATCTCCACCAGACCGTCGATGGCGGGCACTGTGATCTCGAAGTCATCGCGCATGGCGGCGTGCGACTCGGCCATCAGCTCGCCGAGTCGTGTCAGATCGTGGCTCGCTAGCGCATCGGCGGCCGCCAGGGTGCGGGCGTTTTCACCGACGATGTGGCGGGCACGGCGATAGCAGGTCTCATCCAGCCCGGCTTTGCCCGCTTCCAGTCCGGCCAGATCGAGGTCGCGCAGCGCCTTGACCCCGTAGTGACGGGCGGCCGCTTCGCACTGCTGGCGACGGGTGTTGTATTCGCTGTCCACCAGACCGCGACGCACGTTGGAGTTGACGATCAGCACTGCCAGATCGCTTGGCATGGGGATGAGACGGGTCTCCAGCGAGCGGCAGTCGAGCAGCAGGGCATGATCCGTTTTGCCGCTGGCGGAGATCATCTGATCCATGATGCCGCAGTTGCAGCCGACGAACTTGTTCTCCGCCTGCTGGCCGTTGAGGGCGATCTCGGCCTGGCTGATATCGAGCCCCAGCGCTTCTTTGAATGCCTGACCGATGGCTACTTCCAGCGAGGCAGAGGAGGAGAGCCCCGCCCCCTGCGGTACGTTGCCGGAGACCACCAGATCGAGGCCGCGCAGGGCATAACCGCGCTCCTGCAGATACTTCACCACGCCGCGGAAGTAGTCGCTCCAGCGTTGGCTGGGGTGGTGCTCGATGGGCTGGTCGAGGTCGAACTGGTCGCGCTGGTTGTCGTAGTCGGCGGCGATCACCTGCACTTGCCGGTCATCGCGCAGGCCGATGGCGACGCAGGTCTCGTAGTCGATGGCGCAGGGCAGCACGAAGCCGTCGTTGTAGTCGGTATGTTCACCGATGAGGTTGACGCGGCCGGGGGCGCGCACCAGCAGATCGGGCGCTTTGGCAAATTGCTCGGCAAAAACGGTGCTGACGCGTTGGCTGGGGGTCATAGGGCCTCCTCATTGGTGTGGCTGGTCTGGTTGTAGTGAACGGGGCTCAGGGCACGCAGCCGCTCGGCAGCCTGCTCGGGGGTAAGGTCACGCTGGGTTTCGGCCAGCATCTCGAAGCCCACCATAAATTTGCGCACGGTGGCGGAGCGCAGCAGGGGCGGATAGAAGTGAGCGTGCAACTGCCACGCCTCGGGGCAATCCGATTTGGGCGGGGCAAAGTGCCAGCCCATGGAGTAGGGGAAGCTGCACTCGAACAGGTTGTCGTAACGGCTGGTGAGCTCCTTGAGCGCTACCGCCAGATCCTGTTGCTGGGCCTGGGTCATATTGAGCATGGAGGGGACGTGCGCCTTGGGCAGCAGCAGGGTTTCGAACGGCCAGGCGGCCCAGAAGGGGACGACGGCCAGCCAGTGCTCGGTCTCCACCACGATGCGAGAGCGATCCGCCAGCTCCCGCTCCACATACTCCAGCAGCATGGGGCGGCCATGCTCGGCAAGCCAGTCGCGCTGGTGCTGCTCTTCACGGGCGATCTCGTTGGGCAGGAAGTCGCTGCCCCAGATCTGGCCGTGGGGGTGCGGGTTGGAGCAGCCCATGACGGCCCCTTTGTTTTCAAAGACCTGCACCCACTGCCACTGGGCTGACAGCTCGGCGACCTGATCCCTCCAGGTGGTGATCACCCCTTCGATGGCGAGCAACGGCAGCTCGGGCAGGGTCTTGCCGTGATCCGGCGAGAAGCAGATGACCCGGCTGGTGCCGCGGGCGGCTTCCAGCTTCAGCAGGGGATCGCTGGCGCTATCGGCGGCCGGGGTATCCTGCATCAGGGCGGCGAAGTCGTTGGTAAAGACAAAAGTGCCCTTGTAGTCGGGGTTGATGTCGCCAGTGACCCGGGTGTTGCCCGCGCAGAGGAAACAGTCGGGATCGTGGGCCTGTTTGGGGGCCTGACTCACCTTCTCTACCTGTCCCTGCCAGGGGCGTTTGGCCCGATGGGGGGAGACCAGCACATACTGGCCGGTCAGCGGGTTGAAGCGGCGATGGGGATGATCGACGGGGTTGAACATCATCTCTCCTGAATAAAGTATTGAAAAATAGAATCGTTTATTACCGGGGAGCAGGCAGGCCTACTCCTCGTAACCGTTCGGGTTGGCGGACTGCCAGCGCCAGCTGTCGGCGCACATGGCGTCAATGTCCCGGGTCGCCTGCCAGCCCAGCTCGCGCTCTGCCTTGGCCGGATCGGCCCAGCAGGCGGCGATATCGCCGGGACGGCGCGGTTCGATGCGAAACGGCAACGGCTTGCCGCAGGCATTGGAAAAGGCAGCGACCAGCTGCAATACGCTCTGGCCCTGACCTGTGCCCAGGTTGTAGGTGTGCACGCCACCCTTGCCGGCGCAGTGTTGCAGTGCCTTGACGTGCCCCTCGGCGAGATCCATCACATGGATGTAGTCGCGTACGCCGGTGCCATCCACTGTTGGGTAATCGTTTCCAAAGACAGAGAGACAGTCGCGACGGCCGATGGCGACCTGAGTGATATAGGGCATCAGATTGTTGGGAATGCCTTGGGGATCTTCCCCCATGGTGCCCGACTCGTGGGCGCCGACGGGATTGAAGTAACGCAGCAGGGTCATGCTCCAGTGCGGCTCGGCCAGCTGCAGATCCTCGAGGATCTCTTCGATGATCAGCTTGGAACGACCGTAGGGGTTGGTAGCGCTGCGGGGGAAATCCTCGCGGATCGGCAGACTGGCGGGATCGCCGTAGACGGTCGCCGAGGAGCTGAACACCAGATTGTGCACGCCAGCCCGCTTCATCGCCTGCAGCAGGGTGAGGGTGCCGCCGAGGTTGTTCTCGTAGTAATCCAGTGGAATGCGGGTCGATTCACCGACCGCCTTGAGGGCGGCAAAGTGGATCACCGCATCGATCTGCTGTTCGGCGAAGATTCGGTCCAGCAGGGCTGCATCGCGAATATCCCCTTGATAGAACAGGGGTTGCTGGCCGCTGATAGCCGCGACTCGGGCTAGCACGCTGCGCTTGCTGTTGCCGAGGTTGTCGACCACCACGGGATTCATGCCTGCCGCTTGCAAGGCCAGAGAGGTGTGGCTGCCGATATATCCGCAACCGCCGGTGACCAGAACGTTCATCTTGCTCTCCACTGAAAAAGTGTCGGGAAGCAGTCTAGCCGAGGGTGTGGCGACCAAACTGTGAGCTTGCTTGCAAAACAGTGTAAACGATTACATCGTTTTGTGATCATCCTGACGGCAGATATGCGTTTCACCCCTGTTTTCAAAGGGTTTGCTGGGTATAATGGCGCTCTATTGCACAGTGAAAGAAGTGAAAACAGCATGAGCACCATCAAGGATGTCGCCCGTTTGGCCAATGTGTCGGTGGCAACGGTTTCACGGGTGATGAACAACTCCCCCAAGGCCAGCGCCGCGTCTCGCGAAGTGGTGCAGAAGGCCATGGCCGAACTGGGCTACACTCCCAACGCCAACGCGCGGGCACTGGTCAGCCAGACTTGCGACACCATGGGGGTAGTGGTCGGTGACGTGGCCGATCCCTTCTTCGGTGCACTGGTTAAGGGTGTCTCCGGCATCGCCGTCGAGCAGAACCTTCACCTGCTGATGGGTAACGGTTTTCACAAGGCGCGTCAGGAGCGTGAGGCGATCGAGCTGCTGATCGGCAAGCGCTGCGAGGCGCTGGTGGTGCACAGCAAGGCGCTGAGCGACGAGGAACTTTACGATTACGCCATGCGGGTGCCCGGTATGGTGCTGATCAACCGCGATATTCCGGCCCTCAAGGGGCGCTGCATCGCTCTCAACAACCGGCTGGGTGCCGCCACGGCGACCCGTCATCTGATCGAGCTGGGCCACCGCCATATCGCCTTTATCAGCTCGGATCACGCCATCGAGGATGCCACCTTGCGTCTGCAGGGGTATCAGGATGGGCTGATGGAAGCCGGTCTGGCAGCCGATCCCGAGCTTATCGAGAGTGGCACCCCGAACGAGGAGGGGGGCGAGCGCGCCATGCTCAACCTGCTGGCCAAGGGGCTCAAGGTGACTGCCGTGGTGGCTTATAACGATGCCATGGCGGCGGGCGCCATCTCTGTGCTGGCCGACAACGGCCTGCGAGTGCCGGAGGAGGTATCGGTAGTGGGCTTCGATGACATCATCTATGCCAGATATTTGCGCCCCAAGCTCTCCACCATGCGCTATCCCATCGAGCTGATGGCGGCCCAGGCGGCCAAGCTGGCCATTCAGCTGGCGGCGGGGGAGAGTGACGCGACCCAGAGCCGGATCTATACACCCACCCTGATAAATCGCCACTCGGTGGCGCCGGTTCGGGCCGGATAGCTCCCTTTTGCGGCCCTGTTCGGGGCCGTTTCTTGCACGGTTATTGTTTTACCTATTTTTAATCATTTTTACTCCGCTTTACTTAACAAAACAAGTGTAATCGTTTACATCTGTGTGAGCGAGATCGCCGTTCCCTGCGTCATACTTCTCTAGACTGAATAGGTTTTCTAATCAGCAGGGAGAGAGTGAATGCTCAGGGAGATAGTGGCGCGTCAGGATTGGCAGACTCAGGCCATTACGTCGGTAAACCGGCTGGCTGCCCATACCCCCATGTTCAGCTGGCGCAGCGAAACGGATGCCAGGGGTGATCTGGCCTCTTCCTCCCGTCTCTTGCTCGATGGCGAGTGGCGCTTCTCCTTCTTTGCCGCCCCCGAGCGGGTGCCCGAGAGCTGGCTGGTGCAGGATCTGGCGGATACTTGCCCCATTACAGTGCCGGGTAACTGGCAGCTGGATGCCGCCTATCCGGCTGCGCGGCCACTTACCGATGGCCCCATCTACACCAATATCAAGTACCCCTTTCCCTGCGATCCGCCGCGGGTACCGGCAGAGAACCCCACCGGTTGCTACTCCCGCGAGTTCGAACTGCCCGCCAACTGGCTGGCCAGCGGTCAGAGCCGGATCATCTTTGACGGGGTTAGCAGTGCCTTCCACCTTTTTTGCAACGGCCTCTGGGTCGGCTACTCCCAGGACAGCCGGCTGCCCGCCGAATTCGATCTGACTCCTTATCTGCAGAGCGGTCGCAACCGGCTGGCGGTGCTGGTGCTGCGCTGGTCCGATGGCTCCTATCTGGAAGATCAGGATATGTGGTGGCTGTCGGGGATCTTCCGCTCCGTCAGCCTGCTGCACAAACCGTCCCGCCATCTGATGGATATGCGGGTGACCCCCGAGCTGGATGCCTGCTATCGGGATGGCCGTCTCAAGATTGCCCTGCAGGTCGCTAATGGGGCTGGCCTCTCGGTAGAGGCCAATCTCTATGACGGTGGCGAGCGGGTTGCGACCCTGCGCCAGCCGATCGGCACCCAAGCCATTGATGAAAAAGGGGCTTACGACGATCGCGCCGAACTGTGGCTCGACGTGGCTGCGCCGCGCAAGTGGAGCGCCGAGACGCCCCATCTCTATCGCCTGACCCTGACCCTGCGGGACGAGCAGGGCCAGGCTATCGAGAGCGAAGCGTGCGATGTGGGCTTTCGGGTGGTGGAGATCTGTGGCGGCCTGCTGCGGGTCAACGGTCAGCCGCTGCTTATTCGTGGTGCCAACCGTCATGAACACCATCCCGCCAAGGGTTATGCCGTTGATCGCGCCACCATGGAGCGGGATCTGCTGCTGATGAAGCGGCACAACTTCAATGCGGTGCGCTGCTCCCACTACCCCAATCACCCCGACTTCTATCGCCTCTGCGACCGGCTCGGCCTCTATGTGGTGGACGAGGCGAATCTGGAGACCCACGGCATGACCCCCATGGGGCGGCTGGCGCGGGATCCCGCCTGGAGCAACGCTTTTCTGGAGCGGGCCACCCGCATGGTGGCGCGGGATTTCAACCACCCCTCCATCATCATCTGGTCGCTGGGCAATGAGTCGGGGTACGGCCCGGCCCACGATGCCATGTATGGCTGGATCAAGCGCAGCGACCCGAGCCGTCCGGTGCAGTACGAGGGGGGCGGGGCCGATACCCCGGCCACCGACATCATCTGCCCCATGTATGCCAGAACCCATCAGGATCAACCCTTCCCGGCGGTGCCCAAGTGGGCGCTGGCCAAGTGGATCGGCCTGCCCGGCGAGCACCGGCCGCTGATCCTCTGCGAATATGCCCACGCCATGGGCAACAGTCTGGGGGGCTACGGCCACTATTGGCAGGCGTTTCGCGATCATCCACGTCTGCAAGGCGGATTTGTCTGGGATTGGGTCGATCAGGGGCTCGACAAATACACCGCCGATGGCCGCCACTACTGGGGCTATGGCGGCGATTTTGGTGATGTGCAAAACGATCGCCAGTTCTGCTGCAACGGCCTGCTGTTCCCGGATCGCTCCCCCCATCCCGCGCTGTTTGAGGCAAAGCGCGCCCAGCAGCCGTTCCGCTTCACTCTGCTTGAGCACACCCCGCTGCGGGTGCGGATCGAGAGCGAATACCTGTTTCGGGAAACCGACAACGAGCGGCTTTGCTGGCAGCTGTGCGAGAACGGCCATGTGCAGCTGCAGGGGGAGATCTCCCTTGAGCTGGCGCCACAGGGAGTGGTCGAGTTGACCCTGAGCGAGAGGCTGCCCCCCTTTGCGGCAGGCTCACTGGCCTGGCTCGATCTGGCCATCGTGCAGCCACAGGAAACCCTATGGTCGCAGGCGGATCACAAGGTCGCCCGTCAGCAGTTCACCCTGCCGATCCCCCTTGCCCTGCCAGCGCCGGTCGCTGCCGCTACCCTGAGCGAGCAGCCGGATAGCTGGCTGGTCACCACCGCAAACAGCCAGTGGTGGCTCGACAAGCAGAGCGGCCGCATCACCAGTTGGCAAAAATCGGGGCAGGAGCAGTTGCTGGCGCCGATCATGGATCACTTCTACCGGGCGCCGCTCGACAACGACATTGGCACCAGCGAAGCGGATCACGCCGACCCCAACTCCTGGATTGCTCGCTGGCAGGTGTGTGGCCTCGGTCAGTGGCAGCACCGCTGTCTGGGGATCGCGGTCGTCGGAGGGGATATCCGGGTCAGCCATGGTTACTTCCACCACGATGAGCTGCTGCTGGTGAGTCACTGGCATCACCGCTTTACCGACGATGGCGCTATGAGCCTAGAGATAGAAACCGAGCTGGCACAGGTGCTGCCGTCGCTGCCGCGGATTGGCCTGCTGCTTCATCTGGCCGAGGTACCGGCGCGAGCCGAATGGTTGGGACGCGGCCCTCACGAGAACTATCCAGATCGTCTGCTGGGCGCTGATCTGGGGCGCTGGAGTCTGCCGCTGGAGGCGATGCATACCCCTTACATTTTCCCGAGTGACAACGGCTTGCGCTGTGATACCCGCCAGTTGCAGCTGGGCGGCACGACGGTGAACGGCAGCTTCCATTTCAGTGCCAGCCGCTTCAGTCAGCAGCAGTTGGCCGCCGCCCGTCACCAGAGCGATCTGGTGGCCGAAGAGGGGTTGTGGGTCTGCCTCGATGGCGCCCATATGGGGGTGGGCGGTGATGACTCCTGGAGCCAGAGCGTGCGTCCCGAGTATCAACTGCTCGAGCGTCGTTACCGTTGGGGCTGCACTCTCCGCTAATCCAGCTATTGAAGCGACTGTCTAGCCAGTGCGCCATTTTGACAACAGACCAGTAACGACTAGCCTCAATGCTGTGGGAAAGATTGAGTCTCAAATCTGATTTTTATTTATATGTATTTGAAAAATAAATATAAAGTTTCAATGTAACAGAGTGTAAACGTTTTCATTTTGTCGTCATGATCACAGAAGAAATGACAACAAACTGATTACATTGATTGGCGCTTGCTCAATTGCTCGCCACCCTACAACACAGATAGACACATCGGAGCACACATAATGAAAAAACTGACCACAGTTGCCGCCCTGCTGATGGGCATGATGGCTGGAGCCAATGCCCAGGCTGACACCCGTATCGGGGTAACCGTCTACAAGTACGACGACAACTTCATGGCGGTCGTGCGCAAGGCCATCGAGAAGGAGGCGGCAGCCACTCCGGGGGTGGAGCTGCTGATGAACGACTCCCAGAACGACCAGTCCAAGCAGAACGACCAGATCGACGTGCTGCTGGCCAAAGGGGTGAAGGCGCTGGCCATCAACCTGGTTGACCCAGCTGCGGCACCGGTGGTGATTGAGAAAGCCCGTGGCGAAGATATCCCGGTGGTCTTCTACAACAAGGAGCCGAGCGCTACCGATCTGGCCAGCTACGACAAGGCCTACTACGTGGGCACCGACTCCAAGGAGTCAGGGATCATCCAGGGTCAGCTGATTGCCAAACACTGGAAAGCCCATCCGGAGTGGGATCTGAACAAGGATGGCGTGATCCAGTTCGTGCTGCTGAAAGGGGAGCCGGGCCACCCGGATGCGGAAGCGCGTACCTCCTACGTGGTCAAGACCCTGAACGATGGCGGCGTCAAGACCGAACAACTGCACATGGATACCGGTATGTGGGATACCGCCATGGCGAAAGACAAGATGGACGCCTGGATCTCCGGCCCCAACGCCAACAAGATCGAAGTGGTCATCGCCAACAACGACGGCATGGCAATGGGTGCAGTCGAGTCACTGAAAGCCCAGGGCAAGACTGCCATTCCGGTATTCGGCGTCGATGCGCTGCCGGAAGCGCTGGCCATGGTCAAGAGCGGTGCCATGGCGGGTACCGTGCTGAACGATGCGGCCAACCAGGCCAAAGCCACCTTCGAGCTGACCAAGAACCTGGCTGAAGGCAAACCGGCTGGTGAAGGCACCAAGTGGAATATCGTCGACAAGGTAGTACGTGTTGCCTACGTCGGTGTGGATAAAGACAACCTGTCCCAATTCGAGTAATTCCCTCCTCCAGGGCAAGGGAGATCCCCTTGCCCTTTTTTCAACCAGATGTGATGGCTGATATGACAACACAGCAACAATCAGAATGGCTGTTGGAGATGATTGACGTCAGTAAGAGCTTTCCTGGCGTCAAGGCACTCGATAATGTCAATTTACGGGTCCGTCCTCATTCTGTGCATGCGTTGATGGGCGAGAACGGAGCGGGAAAATCCACACTGCTCAAGTGCCTGTTCGGCATTTACGAGAAGGATCAGGGCAAGATCTTCTTCAAGGGGCAGGAGATCAACTTCACCTCCTCGAAAGAGGCGCTGGAAAATGGCGTCTCCATGGTGCATCAGGAGCTCAACCTGGTGTTGCAGCGTACCGTGATGGACAACATGTGGCTCGGCCGCTACCCCACCAAGGGGTGGTTTATCGACCACGGCAAGATGTATGACGACACCAAGCGCATCTTCGATGAGCTGGATATCGACATCGACCCCAAAGTGAAGGTCGCGACCCTGTCGGTCTCCCAGATGCAGATGATCGAGATCGCCAAGGCGTTCTCCTACGATGCCAAGATCGTCATCATGGACGAACCCACCTCCTCCCTGACCGAGAAAGAGGTGAACCACCTCTTCAAGATCATCAACAAGTTGAAGGATAAGGGGTGCGGCATCGTCTACATCTCTCACAAGATGGAGGAGATCTTCCAGCTCTGTGACGAGATCACCATATTGCGGGATGGCCAGTGGGTGGCAACCCAGCCGCTCAAGGGCATGACCATGGATCAGATCATCGGCATGATGGTCGGCCGTGAACTGACCCAGCGTTTCCCGGAAAAGACCAACCAGCCGAAAGAGGTGATCCTCGAGATCGAACACCTGACGGCGAAGAACCAGCCCTCCATTCAGGATGTGACCTTCAACCTGCACAAGGGGGAGATCCTCGGCATCGCCGGACTGGTGGGGGCCAAGCGCACCGACATCGTCGAGACCCTGTTCGGTATTCGTGATCGCAGTCAGGGCAGCATCAAGCTGCACGGCAAAGAGGTAGCCAACCACAACGCCCACGAAGCGATCCGCAACGGCTTTGCGCTGGTGACGGAAGAGCGCCGCTCCACCGGTATCTACTCGCGGCTCGATATCGCCTTCAACTCCCTGATCGCCAACATGGACAGCTACAAGGGCTCCATGGGGCTGCTCAGCGACAACAAGATGAAGAGCGATACCCAGTGGGTGATCGACTCCATGCGGGTCAAGACGCCGACCCAGCAGACCCAGATAGGTTCCCTCTCCGGGGGCAACCAGCAGAAGGTGATCATCGGCCGCTGGCTGCTGACCCAGCCGGAGATCCTGATGCTCGACGAGCCCACCCGCGGCATCGACGTCGGGGCCAAGTTCGAGATCTATCAGCTCATTCTGGAGCTGGCGAAGAAGGACAAGGGGATCATCATCATCTCGTCAGAGATGCCGGAATTGCTGGGGATCACCGACCGCATCATGGTGATGAGCAACGGTCGGGTCGCCGGGATCGTCAATACCAAAGAAACTGACCAGAGCGAGATACTGCGCCTGGCATCTCTGTACCTCTAGAGACAGGAAGACATTTATGGAGTCGGCTAAAAATTTCAATCTGATGCAGGCGCTCAAGGAAAACGCCATCTATCTGGTGCTGCTGGTGCTGCTCATGGTCATCGTGATCCAGGAGCCCTCCTTCCTGAGCCTCACCAACTTCAGCAACATCCTGACCCAGTCCTCGGTGCGGGTCATCATCGCGCTGGGGGTGGCGGGCATCATCATCACTCAGGGGACGGATCTCTCGGCCGGTCGTCAGGTCGGTCTGGCGGCACTCATCGCGGCAACCATGTTGCAGGCGCTGACCAACGTCAACAAGGTGTTCCCGACGCTGGGGGAGGTGCCCATTCCTGCGGTGATCCTGCTGGTGTGTGTGGTGGGTGCCCTGATTGGTCTGGTCAACGGTCTGATCGTGGCCTACCTGAACGTTACCCCGTTCATTACCACCCTGGGCACCATGATCATCGTCTACGGTATCAACTCCCTCTACTTCGACTCGGTCGGGGCTTCGCCAGTGGCTGGGTTTGACCCCCGCTTCTCCAGCTTCGCCCAGGGGTTTATCCGGATCGGCGGCTTCAAGCTCTCGTACCTCACCTTCTACGCGGCCATCGCCAGCGTCTTTGTCTGGGTGCTGTGGAACAAGACCCGCTTTGGCAAGAACATCTTCGCCATCGGCGGCAACCCGGAAGCGGCCAAGGTTTCCGGTGTCAACGTGGCGGTCAATCTGGTGATGATCTATGCGCTGGCGGGGGTCTTCTACGCCTTCGGCGGCATGCTGGAAGCGGGCCGGATCGGTAGTGCCACCAATAACCTCGGTTTCATGTACGAGCTCGACGCCATCGCGGCCTGCGTGGTGGGCGGGGTGTCGTTTGCCGGCGGGGTGGGAACTGTCGCAGGTGTGATCACCGGCGTACTTATCTTCACCCTGATCAACTATGGTTTGACCTATATCGGCGTCAGCCCTTACTGGCAGTTCATCATCAAGGGCGGCATCATCATTCTGGCGGTGGCCCTGGACTCCATGAAGTACGCCAAGAAGAAATAACGATTGGCAGAGAGGGTTGGCGTTGCCAGCCCTCTCTTCTGGAGGGAACCCATGCCATTCAAGGTCAAGATTTACCTCTTGCTGCTACTGGCCATTCTGGTCACCATCGGCACCGCCGGGCTCAGCGTCAACCACTTCATCAGTGGCTACATTCGCACTCAAGCCACCCACAACATCAACGAACAGATCACTCTGGTCAAAGAGAAGCTGGCCAGTGACATCAATCAAAAGATCCTGTTGGCTGCCAACCTCAACTTCGGGGTGACCAACGTCAAGAAGACCCTGCAAGAGACCGGCTTTCACAACATCGTCAAGGTGATCGGCGACATGGCATTCGACGTGAGCGGGGTCATCAACGACAGCGCCAAAGTGGATGCCCTGCGCAAGTTGATCCCCGCCGCCAATAACCAGATCACCGTCAGCCTGCTGCAACAGGTGGATGGCAAGCCGGTCATCACCATTCTGGTGCCGCGCGGCGCTGATTCCGCCTATCTCTACTACCTCGACATGAGCGAGTTCACAAGCCTGCTGGAGAAGATGAGTGGCGATGGCCGCTACTTCTCGCTGGCCGACAGTCAGGGTAACAGCCTCTATGACAGCAAGCCGCAGGGGGAGAGCGAAGCGCGCCCCAACCAGCTGGATATTCGCGGCAGCAGCTGGACGCTGACCGGCTACATCGATCTTGACTACATCAGGGCCATGACCCGGGCTCTCAACGGCCAGATCATCATGGCGCTGTGCGGCGTGGCTATCGTGGTGATGGTGCTGGCGATGCTGGCGCTCAATGTGGCATATCGCCCCATCCTCTCGTTGCGGGATCTGGTGCTGGAGCTCTCTCGCGGCAGCGGCGATCTCACCCGCCGGCTGGCGGTGACCAGCAAGGATGACCTTGGCCAGATCTCGGCCGGCATCAACCGCTTTATCGAGCGGCTGCAGGAGATGATGGGGGAGGTGCGGCAGGCGAGCGGCCAGCTCAACAGCGGCATCGAGGGGCTGGCCAGTCAGACCGGCGCCGCCCAGTCCCTGCTGGCGGATCATGTACGCGAGACTGAGCAGGTGGTGACCGCCATCAACGAGATGAGCCGCACCGCGGTCTCCGTCTCCGAGAGTGCGGCCAGCACCGCCCAGCTCACCGGTCAGAGCCAGCAGCTGGCGAGCCAGTCCCGTCAGGTGGTGGATCAGGCCATGGCCAGCGTGATGGCGCTGGTGGACGAAGTGGAAGCCACTGCCCGCTCCATCGAGGCGATGCAGCAGGATGTGCAGCAGATTGGCTCTGTGCTGGGGGTGATCGGCAGCATTGCCGAACAGACCAACCTGCTGGCCCTCAACGCAGCCATCGAGGCGGCCCGCGCTGGTGAACAGGGGCGTGGCTTTGCGGTGGTGGCGGACGAGGTGCGTTCCCTCGCAGCCCGTACCCAGCAGAGCACAGCCGAGATCCAGACCATGCTGGCCAGTCTGCAGCGGGGCACCCGCACCGTGGTGGATGCCATGGGTAACACCAAGCAGAGCTGTCAGGGGGCGGCCGAGAACACCACCCGGGTCAACGAGTCGCTGGATCTGATGGCAGGGGAAGTAGTGGAGATCAACGATCTCATCAGCCATATCGCCACGGCGGCGGAGCAGCAGAGCGCGGTGGCCGAAGAGATCAACCGCAACATGAGCGCCATCGCCGAGGTGATCCGCCAGCTGACTCACAATGGCGAAGCGACGGTTGCCAGCTCCGCGGCGATGCAGCAGACCTACGACCGGCTGCGGGAGATCGTGGGTCACTTCCAGCTGGAGTGAGGCCGATGTTCAGTCAATAACAAAACAGGGCCATCCGGCCCTGTTGTTGTTTTCCTGTCTGCCTAAATCAACCGGCCTTGCGGCGCAGATAGACCCCGGCTTCCATATGATGGGTCCAGGGGAACTGGTCGAACAGGGCGAAACGGGCGATCTCGTGGGTTTCGCCCAGCACGGCCATGTTGGCCTGCAGGGTATCTGGGTTGCAGGAGATGTAGAGGATGTTGTCGTACTCCTGCACCAGCTTGACGGTGGCATCATCGAGACCAGCGCGGGGCGGGTCGACGAAGATGGTGTTGCACTGGTAGCTCTTGAGATCGACCCCCTTGAGGCGGTTGAACTCCCGCTCGCCACGCATCGCCATGGTGAACTCTTCGGCCGACATGCGAAGGATGATCAGGTTGTCGACGCCGTTGGCGGCGATGTTGAACTGGGCGGAGTCGACGCTCGGCTTGGCGATCTCGGTGGCCAGCACCTTGCGGAAGTTCTGCGCCAGCGCGATGGAGAAGTTGCCGTTGCCGCAATAGAGCTCCAGCAGGTCCCCTTCGCTCCCCTTGGTCACATCCAGCGCCCAGGCCAGCATCTGCTCGTTGATGGCGGCGTTGGGCTGGGTGAAGCTGTTCTCCACCTGTTTGTAGGTGAGCTGGCGACCCGCCACGTTGAGCTGTTCGATGACGAAGTCATCCCCCAGACAGATCTTCTGCTTGTGGGCGCGGCCAATCAATTGCAGCTCGAACCCCTTGGCGCGCAGATCGGCCTGCAGCACTTCGGCGGCTTGTTGCCATTCGGCCTCCAGCTTGCGGTGATAGAGCAGGCTGACAATGATCTGGCCGGACTGGGTGGAGAGGTAGTCAATCTGGAACAGCTTGCGGCGCAGCACCGGGTGTGGGCGCAGCCCCTCCAGCAGCAGCGGCATCAACTGGTTGATGAGGCGGCTGGCGGTGGGGAAGTGGTCTATCTTGATGATCTCTTTGGTCGCCGGGGCATACATGCAGTGGAAGAGGTCATCCCCTTCGTGCCAGATGCGAAATTCGGCGCGCATCCGGTAGTACTCCGCCGGCGAGCTGTGCACTTCCAGCGCCGGGAGGGTGAAGCCGGCAAACAGCTCGGTGAGGCGAGCACGCTTTTCGTCGAGTTGGGCCTGATAGTCGGCCGCGGTTCTGGGCGCCGGAGCGTTCGCGGAAGGCTGTTGGGACTGGGTCATAAATACCTCACATGCACACCGGCCGGGCCGGGTCGAAATCGGGGGAAGGCTACAGGCCACCCAAAGGGGCCCGATTTTAAAAGCCAGCCGCAGATTGTCCAGCATTTTATGGTCAAGAAGTGTTCAGTCAGGCCGATAGCTGATCTACAGGCATGGTGGGAGGACACATTATGCAGATCGAAGGCGTGGGCGCAGCCCAACCCAAGGGAGTGGGTGTTTCTCCCAAATCGCCGCAACAGGCGGAGCAGAAACAGGTCAAGAGCGAGGAGGAGGTCTCCTTGCACAAGCCGCCCAAGTGGGCGCAGGTGCTGATCCAGCAGGCATTGCAGTTCTCGCTGGAGATCAACGGCCAGGGCTATCAGGCGCCGAAGGTGAAAGAACCTGAGGAGATCACCCCGGAGACCCTGTTCGACTTCCAGTCGGTGGCGGACAACGTGCTGCAGTTCGTGACCGGGCGGCTTGGTGCCGCGCGGGCCGATGGCAAGTCTGACGACGACCTGACCGGGATGATGGAGCAGGCCCGCAAGGGGGTCGACAAGGGCTTTGACGAGGCGAAGAAGCAGCTCGGCAAGTGGGCGACTGACAACGACGATATCAAAACCGGTATCGATCAGAGCTACAAGCTGATCCAGAAAGGGCTCGAGGAGTTCGAGAAGGAGTTCTTCGGCAAGGTCTCTCCGACCGACATGGGACAGGCCGAGATGGCCAGTCGCCAGCAGGGGTATCTGGAGATCCAGACCAAGGATGGCGACAAGGTGGTGCTGCGCTTCAACGACAGCTGGCAGACCAAGTCCCAGACCAGCGAGAGCGGCAGCCAGTTCAGCCTCAAGTCGAGCCAGAGCTTCAGCTTCTCGCTGGAGGGGGACCTCAGCAGCGACGAGATGGAGTCCATCGGCAAGTTGGTCAAGGGGATCGACGAGCTGGCGGGGAACTTCTTCTCCGGCAACTTCGAGGATCTGCTGAACAAGGCGGGCGAGCTGAAACTGGATGACAGCCAGCTGGCCTCCTACTCCCTCAAGCTCAAGCAGAGCGTCAAGCTGAGCCAGACCTATCAGGGGGCGCACTCCCTGCAGGATCTGATCAAGCCGTTTGCCGACTATCTGCCGAAGCTGGATCAGGTGCAGAAACAGGCGGATAGCCTGCTGCCCCCAGCCCAACAACAGGCGTTGACCCCGGCCGTGCTGGCGGCGAGAGGAGAAGAGGAACCGGCGCAGGTCGATCGCTTCACCAGCTTCAACCAGAGGATGCTGGAGGCGCTGCGGATGATCAACCAGTTCCAGCCCTCCACCGAGCCCGCCAGTAAGAACGCCTGAGCCACAGCGCGTAACGCAAGTAATGACCTGCCGTTTGCCAGCCCTTCCCGGGGCTGGCAAACTGGCCTTTTCTCCAATCCGGTTGCCCCATGAACCCCAAGAAGCCAAGAGACAAGCGCGAGCTCTGCTACCCCTTTATCTTCGAAACCTCGCTCAAATGTGATTTTGAAATCGCCACCGACGAGCTCTGCTGTCAGGTCGGGGCTGTGCTGTCACACCTTGCGCCGGATGCCGATACCGAGCCCATGCTGGCGGATCTCGCGGCGTTGCAGCGACTTATCTACAACCTCAACGGCTCGGTACGCGGCAAGCTGGGGATCTTCGATGCAGATCTTGAGTGGCTCAAGGCCCGTTACGACCACTATAACGAGGCGAGTCGCGGCAGCGTCACCGGTTTTGTGCTGCCACAGGGGCCACAGCCCATTCCCACCCTCCATCTGTGCCGCTGCGGCAGCAAGAAGGTGGTGCGGCTGCTGGTCAGGCTGGAAGAGAGCGGGGTGGCCTTCGATCCCATTCTCTATCGCTTCGCCAACCTGCTGGCCAACTTCTTCTTCGTGCTCACCGTCTACCTCAAGCAGCGCTGGCAGGTGCCGGAAGTGCCCTACGTCAGCATCAACTACTGATGGTGGCTGGCTAGGGGCCAGACGTCATGGTGGATTGAATGGAATAAAAAACCGGAGCCTTGGGCTCCGGTTTTGTTTTTCAGCGCGTAAGTTGCCCGCTCAGCTGGAGATCAGCACTCTCGCCGAGTTGGCGGGGATGGTGAGCTGCACCTCGCCCTGCACCACTTCAAACTTCTCGCCGTTGAAGGCGTCGGTGAAGCGGCTGGCCGGGCTCGCGGTCTGCCACAGGGGCAGGCTGATGGTGCGCGGCTCGCTCGGGTGGCGGTTGCAGGCCACCACCACCTGATCGCTCTGCAGGGTACGGGCGAACACATAGCTGTGGGGCCCGGCGTAGAGGGTCTGGATATCGCCACGGCGCAGGGAGGGGCGCTGGCGGCGGATCTGGATCAGCCGACGATAGTGGTCGTGCAGCACGTGATCCCAGTCTGTGGTATCCCACGGGAAGCAGCGGCGGCAGTCCGGATCGTTGCCGCCGGAGAGTCCCACTTCATCTCCGTAGTAGATGGACGGCACGCCGATATAGGTGAGCAGCAGGGTGGCGGCCAGCTGCATCCGCTGCTTGTCTTCACCCAGCAGGTGGAGGAAACGGGCGGTATCGTGGCTGTCCAGCAGGTTGAACTGGGCCAGCTGGTTCTTGAACGGGATGTGGGCCCGCGCCAGCTTGAGCCAGCGATCCAGCTCTTCGGCGCTGATCTTGATGGGGTGGTAGGCGATATCCTGCCCCGCCAGGAAGGCGCGGATCGGATGGGCGAAGCCGTAGTAGTTCATGGCGCCATCCTCCTGATCCCCTTGCAGCCACTGGCTCGCCTCGAAGAAGTGTTCGCCGAGCACATAGGCGTCCGGGTTCTCCTGCTTCACTGCCCCGCGAATGGCGCGCACGTGACTGCGATTGCCCTCGGCGGTGCCGCGCTCGCCCAGCATGTGGATGACGTCAAAGCGCCAGCCATCGATCTGGTAGGGGGCGCGCATCCAGTAGCGAAGGATGGCATCGTCAGCCCGATAGACGGCGTCCTGCACCTTCTCGCAGGAGAAATCGAGCTTGGGCAGGCTGCGAATGCCCTTCCAGCTGACGTAATCCCCTTCTTTATCAAAGGTGTAGAAGCTGCGCCACGGGGAGTCCGGGTTGCTCTGGGCGCCCAGTGGCGGGCAGAACCAGGGGTGCTCGGTAGAGGTGTGGTTGACCACCGCATCGAGGATGATCTTCATGCCGCGCTGGTGCAGGTTGCGGGTCAGCTCGGCGAACTGCTCGTTGCTGCCGAGGTGGGCATCGACCTTGAAGTAGTCCTGGGTGTCGTACTTGTGGTTACTCGGCGAATCGAAGATGGGGTTGAGGTAGAGCGCCGTCACCCCGAGAGATTGCAGATAGTGCAGCTTGGCATCGATGCCCGCCAGATCGCCGCCATAAAACTCGCAGGCGCCGTGGCCCTCTTCATGACGACTGACCGGCTCACCCCACGCTTTGCTGATCACCGCCTTGCCACGGTACTCGTACTCGTGATGCTTGACGCTCAGCGACGGATCGCCGTTGCAGAAGCGGTCGGGGAAGATCTGGTAGAACACCTGATCCTGCACCCAGGCCGGTGGCTGGTGCAGGCTGTTGAAGCGAAAATGTTGCTCCCGTGGCGGCATGGACGCGCTGACGCCCGCCCCGTGCAGCCACCACTGCTCCTCGTCGGTGAGGCACTTGAAGCTGTAGAGGTGGATATCTTGTCCTTTGATGAGCGGCAGGGTCGCCTGCCACACCTGCAGCCGATCGCGGGTGGAGACCGCCGTCATCGGAATCAGGTACTCCTCGTTATCCGGCTCGTGGCGCAGCCACACCTCGCGGATCGGCGCATCCAGCTCGCTAAAGAGGGTCAATTGCAGTGCGTCGGCGCTCTCTTTGAACCAGGGCGCCACCTGGGGATGAAACAGAAACGGATGGGTCATGATGCTTATTGAGTCAGAAGATCGGCGAGGGCATTACCCTGTTCATGCAGTGTTTCGAGCTGGCCTGCCAGCGACTTGGGATCCAGTCCCAACTGGTCGGCGAGCGGTTTGGGGAAACGGGCGATGATGGCCTGGGCAGGCACGCCCGCGTTCCAGGCGAAGGAGATAAACACGGCGAGGCGGATCAGCACCGCCTCCTTGCTGACCGGATCGTGGGAGAGCGGGTCAAGCTGTTGGGAGATGGCATCGACGAAGGCCTCGGAGAGGTTCCAGCGCCGCGCCAGCTCGGCACCAAGCTGGGCATAGTCGTAGCCCAGCATCTCCCGCTGGGCCTCGACCCGGCTGCTGCCGTTCTGGATCGCCATGTTGATGAGCTCGGCTTCTTCCGGCAATGTGCTCTGGATAAGCAGTTCGCCGATGTTGTGGATCAGAGCGCAGGTGAAGGCGGTCTCGGGATCCATCACCTTGGCCTCCTGAGCCAGGGTTTTGGCGATGGTGGCGACCTGGAAGGTCTCGGTCCAGAACTTGTTCTTGTCGAAGCTGGGCGGGGCCTTGAAGGTACCGATGATGCCGGAGGCGACCACCACGGAGCGCAGCCTGTTGAAGCCGAGCCGGATCACCGCCTGTTCGATGGAGGTCACTTCGTTGCCCCGGCGCAGGGCAGCCGAGTTGGCCATCCGTAGCACCTTGACGCTGATCACCTGATCCATGGCGATCTTGGCCGCAATCTCGTCGATGCGGGCATTCTCGTCGTTGAAGCTCTGCATCAACTCGTGCAGCAGCTTGGGAATAGTGGGGAGTTGTTTGATCTTGTCAAACAGGCGATCCATCGACATGGCTGAGGCAGCCTCCGTTGCGAACTCTGCCTCATATTGTGCCACAGCCGGACAACATGTTCCTGTTTGTGATGCGGCTTTGTGAGCGCTAGAACACCCAGTCGCGCAAGGTGTATTCCAAACGGTGCTGTTTGCCCTGCAGAATCAGGTTCTGACTGGTGCCGCTCAGGGTTGCACCCTCGGTAAGGGTGGTCAGTACAGCCTGTTCGATATTGTCGAGCGGCGGCATGCAGGCCATTTCGGTGCTGCCCAGACTGGTGACCCACAGTTTGTCATCTTCCAGATGGCCCTGACCGAAGTAGCGGTTGCAACCGGCGATGCCGTTGACGGTGAAGTGCTCGCCGATCTCGAAATCGGGGGGATTGTCGCGGGGGGCCTTGATCGGTTCGCCATCCAGTTTGCTCAGTACCCAGTGGTGGTGTTGCAGATCTTGCTGAACAAAGGCGGTCGAGCTGCAGCCAGCGAGCAGTAACAGGGGGATCAGCAAAAAGGGCAATCTGGGCATGAGGGGGCTCCGGTTGGGGGAGCGTCAAGAATACCCTTTTTGGGCAGTCGGGAGCAGGGCGGGAGAGGGGACGACCGACCGCTTCTGTCGTCCCTTGTCTCGCGAGGCTGTCGCTTAATGGCAACACCTTGGTGATGTTGCCATCAATTTACGCTATCTCAGGGATCAGTTGGTGAATAGCCGCTCGGCATAACGGGCGAGACCCGCGGCCACCGAGCCGAAGTCATCGCCACCCTCAAGCGGGATGGACGGGAGCTTCTGGCGGATAAAGCTGGCGATCAGCGGCGAGCGGGCGCTACCGCCGGTGACGAAGATGCGATCCGGCTGCACACCGGCGGCGGCAATCGCTTCGTCCATCAGGTCGCCAATCTTCTCCAGCAGCAGGGCCGAGGCGTTGGCCAGCTGTTCGCGGGTCAGCTCCGCTTCCAGCCCTTTTTCCAGCTCGGCCAGCGACTGGCGATTGAGTTCCTGCTCCGAGAGGGCGATCTTGCCCTGCTCGGCACGCCATACCAGCTGGTGGCTCAGCTTGTGGGCCCGCAGGTTGGCCAGACGCCCCAGCTTGCTGCCGGGTTGGCTGTCGAGCTGCAGATCCTGCAGCTGGCGGGCGGTGTCGAGGCTGTAGAAGCGGCTCTGGGCGCTGACGTCGTTGATGGCGGCCGCATCCCAGAACAGCGGGTGTGGCAGCGGCTTGCCGGTCTTGAGGGTCTCGTGCATGCCGAGCAGCGGCATCATCCCCTCCACCGTCAGGCGGATATCGAAGTCGTTGCCGCCGATCCGCTGGCCGCTGTGGCCGAGCAGATCGCCGCTGCGATCCAGCTGATCGCGGTAGCTCGGTCCCATCCGCAGCATGGAGCAGTCGGTGGTACCGCCGCCGATATCCACCACCAGTACCACGGCGTCTTCAGTGAGGCGCGCCTCGAATTCAAACCCGGCGGCCACCGGCTCATAGAGGAATTCTACCTGCTCGAAACCGGCCAGACGGGCCGCCTCGGTCAGGATGGCGATAGCTTGCTGGTTGCTCTCTTCCCCCGCCAGACCCTGGAAGTTGACCGGACGGCCGATCACCGCCTGGCGGATCGGTGCACCGAGCTGTTGTTCCGCCTGCTGGCGGACATGGAGCATCATGGCGCAGACGATGTCTTCAAACAGGGCGATCTGGGGGGCCTTGAGGCCATAGGCACCGAGGAAGGATTTCGGTGACTTGATGTAGTAGCCGTCGTCCGGCTCTTCCAGATAGCGCTCCAGTGCAGCGCCACCAAAGCTCAGCTCGTCGATCAGTCCCTCTTCGCGCATCTGGCGGCGAACCATCTGGGCGCGGGTGACCACGGGGCCACGCAACTTGAGGTACTCCGCCTGCTGGGCGGGGGCCAGCCCTTCGGCCAACAGACCGGCGATAGCATCCCGGTGGGGCGCATGCAGGGTGGAAGGGAGATAGCGGGATGCGCCAAGATTCAGCAGCCTGGGGCTACCTTGTTCCATCACGGCCACGGCACAGTTGGAGGTGCCGTAATCAAATCCGATAAACATGGGCGCCAGACTCCTGAATAAAAAAGGGGGGCTAGCCTACCCGAAGGCGCCGGGTCTCACAACCCGGCGCGTGACGAAGAGAGGGCGAGCCCTTATTCCACTTCGTTGTCGCAGCGGCCCTGGCTCTCGATGGCGCGGATATTGCCGAGGGTGGTATCGGCGATGGCGTGCAACGCCTCGCGGGTCAGGAACGCCTGATGGCCGGTGAACAGCACGTTGTGGCAGGCTGACAGGCGGCGGAACACGTCATCGGTGATCACCTCGTTGGACTTGTCGGAGAAGAAGAGATCCTCTTCCTCTTCGTAGACGTCCAGCCCCAGCGCGCCGATACGGGAGGTCTTGAGTGCCTCGATGGCAGCGTTGGAGTCGAGCAGGCCGCCACGGCTGGTGTTGATGATCATTACCCCGTCCTTCATCTTGGCAAATGCCTCCTTGTTCAACAGGTGGTAGTTCTCTTTGAACAGCGGGCAGTGCAGGCTGATGATATCGGATTGGCGGAACAGGGTATCGAGATCCACGTACTCGGCTCCCAGCTCGATGGCCGCCGGATTCTGGTAAGGGTCGTTCACCAGCAGGCGAACCCCGAAGCCCTTGAGGATACGCAGGGCGGCCAGACCGATCTTGCCGGTACCGATGACGCCAACGGTCTTGCCATGCATGTTGAAGCCGACCAGCCCTTCCAGCGAGAAGTTGGCGTCGCGGGTGCGCTGATAAGCCTTATGGATGCGGCGGTTGAGGCACATCATCATGCCGACAGCATGCTCGGCGGTCGCCTCGGGGGAGTAGGCGGGCACTCGCACCACTTTCAGCCCCAGCTCTTTGGCGGCGGCCAGATCCACGTTGTTGTAACCGGCGCAGCGCAGGGCGATCACCTGGGTGCCGTTGGCAGCCAGTTCGGTCAATACCTCGCGGTCGGCATCGTCATTGACGAACAGACACACCACCGGGAAGCCGTGAGCCAGTCGGGCCGTTTTGGCCTCCAGCCGCACATCGAAAAACTCCAGGTCGAAGCCGTATTGGCTGTTGGCCTGGTTGAAATGCTCTTTGTCATAGCTCTTGGTACTGAATACGGCGACTTTCATGGTATGTGCTCCGCAGCGTGTGTGTCGTCAAATTACAACAAAATGGGTCAGCTATCACCGGACAAACCGGCTGGTTATTGTCCCCACGGCATAATGGGAACGGCGCTGACTGCACTCTTGTACGAACCATCCACCAGTTTGGTGCTGTAGGTCAGGTAAACCAGTGCATTGCGTTTCTTGTCGTAAAAACGCACCACTTTCTGCTCCTTGAACACCAGCGAGGTGCTGACATCGAACACCTCTTCCCCCGCCTTCAGCTTTTCGGGCAGGGTGATGGGGCCGATCTGGTGGCACGACAGGGAGGCGTGGGAGGGATCTTCCGCCAGGCCCAGCCCGCCTTTTACACCACCGGTCTTGGGGCGCGCCAGATAGCAGGCGACGCCGTCGATGCGCGGGTCGTCGAACGCCTCCACCAGGATCTTGTGGTTGGGGCCAAACAGCTTGAAGGCTGTGCTCACTTCACCGACCGGGTCGGCCTTGTCGGCCAGTGCCGGGCCGGCAAACAGGGCCCCCAGCAGCAGGGGCAGGGCGCGGCGCAGGGCGTTATGTCGCGTGTGGTTATGTGTCATGGTCTCTCCTGTTGGCCTGGCCCCCCTTCAATAGGGAATGCCCAGGCGACGATAGAGGCTGGCAAGCACCCAGGCGGGGCCTATCAGCAGAAATTGCAGGTCGGCGAGGAAGGAGGGGCGCTTGCCCTCGATCTTGTGGCCGACAAACTGGGCTATCCAGAGAATCACGAACGCCGCCACCGCGGGCCACAGCAGCGGCCCCTGCCATTGGTGGCAGATCCACAATCCCAGCGCGGTCAGCCCGGCCATCCCCGCGAACAGCGAAAACGACAGTTGCAGATAGAACAGCAGCACCGGAATGGCTGCCACTGCCGCCCAGTTGAGGGGCTCTGGCAAGGGCCCGTGTGGCAGACACCAGAGCAGCGCCAGCGAGCAGAGATAGATGCCCGGCACCGCCAGTTTGTGGATGGCGACGTTTATCGGATGGCGATGGCTCTGGCCATACTCCGCAAACCACTCCTGGATTCCCTTCATGGCACCTCCCTGGCGCACTGTGTTCTCGCTGCCCGACCCTCATGGTCAGGCGCTCGGGATGATTATCCCTGCGGTGGATACTCCCAATATTGGGCCGGAATGGATTTTAGCAACGGGGTCATATCCGGATTGGGCAGGGCGATGGTGACCCGCTGATCGAGGTTGGCGCTGGCGAGCGCTTCGCGGATCTTGGGGTTGTCATTGAAGAACTTCATAAAGCTGCCATCGGCATAGGCCCGCTCCAGCCCGGCCTGAATCGCCTTGGCCAGCTTGGGGTATTCGGGGCTGACGAAGAAGAACTGGGCGAAGGGGTAGCGGATCAGCAGATGCTGCTCGATGGCGAGGTTGGGATACTGCGCCACCAGTTCGCTGCGCTCGGCGAAGATTTCCACCAGGGCGCGCGGGAAGAAGTCGATCTTGTCGCCGTCGTTGATAAGGCGAAACAGGCTGCTGTATCGGCCGGAGAAGGTCGGGATGCCTGCATTTTCCAGAATTTTGTTATCGGCCCAACCGACCCCTTGCGCCGCCTTCAGCTGTTTGAGGTCGGCCAGGGTATTGATCTGGTTGAACTTCTCCTGAGCGTCCGCGTGGATGAACGACAACCGCAATCCTTCCAGCCCGCGAAACAGCGGAATGGGGACGGCAATCAGGGAGGATTCGAGCTCGCTGGAGGTGCCCATCCAGAAGACGTTGATGGTCTTGCCCTTGCTCAGCTGCTGCTGGAGGGTGAACTGGTTGAGGTCGAGTTCGACAGGCTGGATGCGAAAGGGTTGCCCGGAGCGGGTCAGGGCCAGTTCCAGCAGCTTGTACTGGTACTCCTGGTCAAGATTGTTGACGGGACGGCTGGGGACCTTGACCGTCAGAACCTGTGCTTGTGCCAGCAGTGGCAGGCACAAACACAGCTTGATGAGCCATTTCACTCTCTGTTCTCCTGTAGATTCCGGAAGGTGTCCGGAGTCTAACAGAACTTGTCACCATCTTGCTGCGAGGCGTTGTGCAAGGTTTGAGCGCGGGGCCCTGCCTTGCTGGCGTCTGTTGCACCAGAATGGTGACGGTTCTTCGAAGAATCAGGCGACGCGACGGAACACGTGGGTATCGTTAAATTCCTTGGTGCTCTGGCATTCGACGCAGAAACGGGATTCCGGACGGGCATGCAGCCGCTTGAGAGAGATCTCGTCACCGCAAGATTCGCAGTAACCAAAATCCCCTTCGCTGATGCGCTTCAATGCGCCCCGCAGCTTGCGCAGGTGCAGCTTGTCGTGCTCGATGCGGTTCAGCTCCAGACGGCGGGCTTCCTCGATACTGGCACGGTCAATTTCATCAGCCATCTCGTTGGTGTCGGTGGCGATGGCCTGGCTGGCCTGGGAGTTCAGGCGCTCTTCGAGCTCGACGATCTGTCGCTCGATCTGCCCCTTGTAAAAGGCCAGTTGGTCTTCAGTCATGAAATCACACATACGATTAACTACCAGTCAGTTTACTAACCCAATTATCCCTGTTTATGGGGGCTGTCTGCCTACAGACCAAGCCCTTGTATCCCGATTTGCACCTGTTTCATGCAAGAGAGTGCAAATCAGGGCGGGCCTTGTACCAAAAAAATGCAGCCAAGCAAAGCAAATAGGATAAGGATTGTGCGCCCTTGCAAAAAAATGGTCCGTTCCTGCGGGGGATTGGTCGGGATCTGGCGCCTGCTTCACCCTCTGTTGGCATCGCCTTTGCAACGATGAGAGGGGGGGGCTTCGTACGGATTTGAGTGTTTAGTATTTGGTGCCGCCTTGGTCATTATATGCGCCGTTATTTATAGTTTTTTAAACACGCCCGCTTGACATTGCCCTTGATGGCGGGCTTTTATGGTGATGTTGATTACAATTTTATAACAAGGGTGTTCCATATATTAGACACCCTTGCCAATGGCAACCGTAAAGTCGGGGTTTAACATGGACAGTATCAAAGGCTGGATGGAGAGCAATCGCATCACGGAGGTGGAGTGCCTGTTCCCGGATTTCACCGGCAACGCCCGGGGCAAGATCATCCCAGCCAACAAGTTTTTGCGCGAAGGGGGCATGCGTCTGCCCGAGGTGATTTTCACCCAGACGGTGACCGGCGAATATCCGGATGACGACAGCATGATCGACCCGCTGGAGCGGGACATGCAGCTCTATCCCGACCCCAACACCATCCGTTTTGTCCCCTGGGCGCTGGAGCCCACTGCACAGGTGATCCACGACTGTTTCGACGTCAACGGCAAGCTGATCGATATCGCGCCGCGCTCCGTGCTGCGTCGGGTTCTGTCATTTTACGAGAAGCAGGGCTGGAAGCCGGTGGTGGCGCCCGAGCTGGAATTCTATCTGGTCACCCGCAACGAAGACCCCGATTATCCGCTGGTGCCGCCGGTGGGTCGCAACGGCCGCCCTGAGACCGCCCGCCAATCGTTCAGTATCGATGCGGTCAACGAGTTCGACCCCATCTTTGAAGACATGTATGACTACTGCGAGGCGCAGGAGCTGGAGGTGGACACCCTGATCCACGAGTCGGGCGCCGCCCAGATGGAGATCAACTTCTTGCACGGGGATGCCATCGATCTGGCGGATCAGGTGTTCCTGTTCAAGCGCACCATGCGTGAGGCCGCTCACCGCCACGGCATCTATGCCACCTTCATGGCTAAGCCGATGAGTGACGAACCGGGGTCGGCCATGCACATCCACCAGAGTCTGGAAGATGTGAACGGCCACAACCTGTTCGGCACCTCGAGCGGCGGTAACAGCGAACAGTTCATGCACTTCATCGCCGGTCTGCAGAAATACACCCCGGCGGTGACCGCCCTGCTGGCCCCCAACGTCAACTCCTACCGCCGCCTCACCTTTGGCGAGAGCGCGCCGCGCAACGTCCAGTGGGGGGTTGAGAACCGTACCTGTGGCCTGCGGGTGCCCTTCTCCGACCCCAGTGCCCGCCGGGTGGAGAACCGCTTCGCCGGTGCCGATGCCAACCCCTATCTGGCGCTGGCCGCCACTCTAGCCTGTGGCTATCTCGGCATGATGGAGAAGCTGGAGCCGCTGCCGGAGATGAAGTCGAGCGCCTATGACCTGCCCTACAGCCTGCCCCGCTCGCTGGAGGAGGCACTCAGCCATCTCGAACAGTGCGAGCCCATCAAGGAGATGTTGGGTGAGCGCTTCACCCGCGCCTTCGTCGCGGTCAAACGCAAAGAGTACGAGACCTACTTCGGGGTGATCAGTCGCTGGGAGCGGGAGTTCCTGCTGCTGAACGTCTGATACCCCTGTAACGGGGAGGCCGGAGTCGGCCTCCCCGGTCCCTGTATCGAAGAGACCGGAACGCGAGTCAGGTGGCGGCAGCCACCTGTGAGTGGTTGTGGCCGAAAGAGCGCTGCGACCTGGATTGATTAACGATTGAATCTTGCCAAATCGAAGGCGCAGGGGAGTAACGAATGCAGCAGACACGCCGTGAGTGACTGTGGCTGCGAACGTGCCGACTCACCTGACTATTTGACGACTGAATCTTGCTAAATCGAAGGAACCGAGGAGCAACAAATGCAGCAGACAACCCGTGAGTGGCAACAACTGGATGCCAGCCACCACCTGCACCCCTTTACCGATTTTCAGGCCCTGAACAAGAAGGGTTCGCGCATCATTACCAAAGCCAGCGGTGTCTATCTGGAAGACTCCGAGGGCAAACGCATTCTCGACGGCATGGCGGGCCTGTGGTGCGTCAATATGGGCTATGGCCGCCAGGAGCTGGTAGATGCCGCCACCCGCCAGATGCAACAGTTGCCTTACTACAACCTGTTCTTCCAGACCGCTCACCCGCCGGTGATCGAGCTGGCGACCCTGCTGGCCGAGGTGACGCCAGCCCATCTCAACCACGTCTTCTTCACCGGCTCCGGCTCCGAGTGCAACGATACCGTGCTGCGGATGGTGCGCCACTACTGGGCCAGCAAGGGTCAGCCTGACAAACAGGTGATCATCAGCCGCCACAACGCCTATCACGGCTCCACCGTGGCGGGGGCGAGTCTGGGCGGCATGAAAGGGATGCATGCCCAGGGCGGCCTGCCCATTCCCGACATAGTGCACATCGATCAGCCCTACCACTTCGGTGAGGGGCAGGGGATGAGCGCCCACGAGTTCGGGCTGGAGCGGGCCCGCCAGCTGGAGCAGAAGATTCTGGAGCTGGGGGTGGACAAGGTGGCTGCTTTTATCGGCGAGCCGATCCAGGGGGCGGGCGGCGTCATCATTCCGCCTGACAGCTACTGGCCGGAGATCCAGCGCATCTGCGATCACTACGGCATCCTGCTGATCGCCGACGAGGTGATCTGCGGCTTTGGCCGCACCGGCCACTGGTTTGCCAGCGAAGGGTTTGGCATCAAGCCGGACCTGATGTGTCTGGCCAAGGGGATCACCTCCGGTTATCTGCCGCTCGGCGCAGTGATGGTGAGTGACCGGGTTGCCAAGGGGCTGGTGGAGGAGGGGGGCGAGTTCAACCACGGCTTCACCTACTCGGGTCATCCGGTCTCTTGCGCCGTGGCGGTGGCCAATATCCAGCTTATGCAGAAAGAGAGCATAGTTAAGCGAGTGCATGATACTATCGGCCCCTATTTGCAGCGCCGCTGGGCGGAGCTGGCCGATCATCCGCTGGTGGGAGAAACCCGTGGCAAAGGATTGGTCGCCGCGCTGGAAATCGTTGAGGACAAGCAGACCAACCGGCGTTTCCCGGCTCAGGCAAATGCGGGGATGACTTGCCGGGAGTTCTGTTTTAACAATGGCTTGGTGATGAGGGCGGTAGGCGATACCATGATCATATCGCCCCCCTTGGTCATCACCGAGGAACAGGTGGATGAATTGGTCGATCTGGCCAGGCGCAGTCTGGATCTGACAGCCGCAAAGCTGAAGGGTTGAGGCCGGTCGGGCAGGTTGGCATGCGCATACAATTTGCTTAGGAGACAAGGATGATGTCTTTCAAAACAGGAGTGATCGCTGCCTCTGTGGCTCTGGTCATGGCAAGTGCCGGAGCAATGGCTGAAGAGAAGGTGCTGCACGTCTACAACTGGAGCGACTACATAGCGCCGGATACCCTGGATAACTTCCAGAAGGAGACGGGGATCAAGGTGGTCTATGACGTGTTCGACAGTAACGAGGTACTGGAAGCCAAGTTGCTGGCGGGTAGTTCGGGCTACGATATCGTGGTGCCATCCAACCCCTTCCTGGCCAAGCAGATCAAGGCGGGCGTGTTCCAGAAACTGGACAAGTCCAAGCTCTCCAACTGGCAAAACATGGATGTCGACCTGCTCAAGGCGCTCGAGCCGAGCGATCCGGGCAACCAGTACTCCATCCCCTATCTGTGGGGCACCATCGGCTATGCCTACAACGCCGAGAAGGTGAAAGCCGTGCTGGGGGCTGATGCCCCGGTCAACTCCTGGGATCTGGTGTTCAAGCCGGAGAACATGGCCAAGTTGAAAGAGTGTGGCGTCTCCTTCCTCGATTCACCGACCGAAATGCTGCCGGCTGCCCTGCAATATCTGGGCTTCAAGCCGGATAGCCAGAAACCGGCCGAGCTGAAGAAGGCTGAGGAGCTGTTCCTCTCCATCCGTCCCTATACCGCCTATTTCCACTCCTCCAAGTACATCTCGGATCTGGCCAACGGCAACCTCTGCGTTGCGGTCGGTTACTCTGGTGACTTGCAGCAGTCCAAGGCTCGGGCAGCCGAGGCCAAGAATGGCGTCGCGCTCACCTACACCATTCCGAAAGAGGGGGCAGGCAGCTTCTTTGACATGATCGCCATTCCGGCGGATGCCAAGAACGTCGAGGCGGCCCACACCTTCATCAACTACCTGATGAAGCCCGAGGTGATCGCCAATATTACCAACGTGGTGCAGTTCCCGAACGGCAACAAGGCGGCGACCCCGCTGGTGGATGAGGCGATCCGCACCGATCCGGGTATCTACCCTGATGCGGCGACCCTGCAGAAGATCTACACCTTCCCGGATCTGCCGGCCAAGGTGCAGCGTCTGATGACCCGCAGCTGGACCAAGATCAAGTCCGGCAAGTAAGTAACGAATGCCCCTCCCGGTCCGCAGTTCGGCCGGGAGGGTAGTGATGCCATCCATCCGGATGGGCCGCGCGAATGGATGCGCAGACGGTCAACCACTGAAACAGGAGAACTGACACCGTGAATACAACCAGATTGCTAACCATAGCGCTGACCATGGGATTGGCGAATGTGGCCCAGGCTGCCCCTGTGCTGCACTTCTACAACTGGTCTGACTATATCGGTGAGACCACCCTCAGCGATTTCCAGCAGGCGACCGGGATCAAGACCGTCTATGACGTGTTTGACTCAAACGAGACCCTGGAAGGCAAGTTGCTGACGGGGCGGACCGGTTACGATTTGGTGGTGCCCTCCAATAATTTCCTGGCCAAGCAGATCAAGGCGGGAGCCTTCCAGAAACTGGATAAATCCCTGCTGCCCAATCTGGCCAACCTGGACCCCGTGCTGCTCAAGCAGCTCGACAAGGTGGATCCGGGTCATCAGTACGCGGTGCCCTATCTGTGGGGGACCAACGGCATCGGCTACAACGTCGACAAAATCAAGGCGGTGCTGGGAGTCGACAAGATTGACTCCTGGGCCACCATCTTCGAACCGGAAAATATGGCGAAACTCTCTCGCTGCGGCGTCGCCTTCCTCGACTCTGCCGACGAGATGATCCCTGCTGCCCTCAACTACCTCGGGCTCGATCCCAACAGTCATGCGACGGGGGATATCAAGCAGGCCGAGGCGTTGCTGCTCAAGGTGCGGCCCTATGTGGCCTACTTCCACTCCTCCAAATACATCGGCGATCTCGCCAATGGCGACATCTGCGTGGCGGCCGGTTTTTCCGGCGACATCCTGCAAGCCGCTGCCCGCGCCGATGAAGCTGGCAAGGGGGTGAAAATTGCCTACAGCATTCCGAAAGAGGGGGGCAATCTCTGGTTCGACATGATGGCGATCCCGTCCGATGCCACCAATGTCAAAGAGGCGCACGCTCTCATCAACTACGTCCTGCAGCCCGAAGTGATCGCCAAGGTCAGCGACTATGTGGGCTACGCGAATCCCAACTCAAGGGCGGGCGAGTTTATGGATGAGGCGGTGCGCAACAATGAGGAGGTATATCCCCCTCAAGCCGTGCTGGAGCGACTCTATGTGCAGGAAGCACATCCCCGCTCGGTACAGCGTCTAATCACCCGGAGTTGGACCAAGATCAAGTCCGGTACCTAACCTTGGTGCCCGTTCGGGGGCGCCAAATCGCTTTTATGGATCGGCCGCAAGGCCGGTATCACGTTGGGGAGTTTGGTAATGGCGATAGCCTCCAGTGCCTACAAGAAAGCCCTCGAGGGCAGTCAGCAGCGCAAAGAAGTGCTGGTGAAAATTGATCGGGTAAGCAAGCAGTTCGACGAAACGCTGGCGGTCGATAACGTATCTCTCAATATTCACAAGGGGGAGATTTTCGCCCTGCTCGGCGGGTCCGGTTCCGGCAAATCGACCCTGCTGCGGATGCTGGCCGGTTTCGAGCGCCCGACCGAGGGGCGGCTGTTCCTCGACGGGGTCGACATCACCGACATGCCCCCCTATGAACGCCCCATCAACATGATGTTCCAGTCCTACGCCCTGTTCCCCCATATGACGGTGGCCCAGAACATCGCCTTTGGCCTCAAGCAGGATGGCCTGCCCAAGGCCGAGATTGATGCCCGGGTGGAGGAGATGCTCAAGCTTGTGCAGATGACCCAGTATGCCCGTCGCAAACCGCATCAGCTCTCCGGTGGCCAGCGTCAGCGGGTGGCGTTGGCTCGTTCCCTGGCCAAGCGTCCCAAGTTGCTGCTGCTGGATGAACCCATGGGGGCGCTCGACAAGAAGCTGCGTTCCAAGATGCAGCTGGAGCTGGTTGAGATCATCGAGCGGGTCGGGGTTACCTGCGTCATGGTGACCCACGATCAGGAAGAGGCCATGACTATGGCGGAGCGGATCGCCATCATGCACCTCGGCTGCATCGAGCAGATCGGCAGCCCGATGGATATCTACGAGACTCCGGCCAGTCGGCTGGTGTGCGAGTTCATCGGCAACGTCAACCTGTTTGACGGCCTGCTGGTGGAGGATGAGCAGGACCACGCCACCATCGCCTGCGCCGATCTGGAGCAGCCCATCTATGTGGGCCATGGCATCAGCTCCCGCGCCGAAAACAAGAAGGTGACCTACGCCCTGCGGCCGGAAAAACTGCTGATGAGTCTGCAAAAGCCGGAGGAGATCGAGCACCCGGACTTCAACTGGACCAAGGGTGAGGTCTATGACATCGCTTATCTGGGCGGTCACTCTGTTTATCACATTCAGCTGCCCTCGGGCAAAATCGTTCAGGCTTTCATCGCCAATGCCGAACGCCACGGCAAGCGGCCAACCTGGGATGACCAGGTGTTCCTCTACTGGGAAGATGACAGCGGCGTGGTGCTGCAATCATGAAGTTCTTGCAACGACTGAAGCGGGTCGGCGGGCGCCGGCTGGTGATCGGCATCCCCTTCTTCTGGCTGTTCCTCTTCTTCCTGCTGCCCTTTGTCATCGTGGTGAAGATCAGTTTTGCGGAAGCGGATGTGGCGATCCCGCCCTACACCGACGTGGTGAGCTGGGCCGACAATCAGCTCACCATACTGCTCAACATGGGCAACTACCTGCTGCTGCAGGAGGATGAGCTCTATATCGCGGCCTATCTGGGCTCCCTCAAGATGGCCTTCGTCAGCACTTTGCTCTGCCTGCTGATTGGCTATCCGATGGCCTACTCCATCGCCCGGGCCAACAAGGAGACCCAGACCGTTCTGCTGCTGCTGATCATGATGCCGACCTGGACCGCCATTCTGATCCGGGTCTACGCATGGATGGGGATCCTCAGCAACAATGGTCTGCTCAACAGCGTTTTGCTGGGGATCGGGGTGATCGACGAGCCGCTGCAGATCCTCAATACCAACCTGGCGGTCTATATCGGCATCGTTTACTCCTACCTGCCCTTCATGGTGCTGCCGCTCTACGCCAATCTGGTCAAGCATGACCAGAGCCTGCTGGAGGCCGCCTCCGATCTGGGGGCCCGCAACCTGACCCGGTTCTGGCAGATCACGGTGCCGCTCTCCAAGAACGGCATTATCGCCGGCTGCATGCTGGTGTTCATTCCGGTGGTGGGGGAGTTCGTTATTCCGGAAATGCTGGGCGGCCCGGAGACCCTGATGATCGGCAAGGTGCTGTGGCAGGAGTTCTTCAACAACCGCGACTGGCCGGTTGCCTCTGCGCTGGCGGTAGTGATGCTGGCGGTGCTGATTATTCCGATCATCCTCTTCAACCGTAACCAGGCCAAAGAGCTGGAGGGCAAGGCATGATGAAGCGTTTCGGTTTTGCCAAACTGATGCTCTGGCTGGGGCTGCTGTTTATCTACCTGCCCATGATCATCATGGTGATCTACTCCTTCAACGCCTCCAAGCTGGTGACGGTCTGGGGTGGCTGGTCGCTGAAGTGGTACTTCGGCCTGCTCGACAACAAGCAGCTGATCGGGTCTGTGTTCCGCTCGCTGGAGATCGCCTTCTACACCGCGATCGCCGCGGTGGCGCTGGGGACGGTGGCAGCCTTCGTGCTGACCCGAATTCCCCACTTCCGTGGTCGCACCCTGTTCGGCGGCATGGTGACGGCGCCGCTGGTGATGCCCGAGGTGATCACCGGTCTCTCGCTGCTGCTGCTGTTCGTGGCGATGGCCCAGCTGGTGGGCTGGCCCGCCGAGCGGGGCATGCTGACCATCTGGATCGCGCACACCACCTTCTGTACCGCCTACGTGGCGATCGTGGTGTCGGCGCGGTTGCGGGAGCTGGATCTCTCCATCGAGGAGGCGGCGATGGATCTTGGCGCCAAGCCGTGGAAGGTGTTCTTCCTGATCACCATCCCGATGATCGCCCCCTCGCTGGCGGCAGGCGGTATGATGTCGTTCGCCCTGTCGCTGGATGACCTGGTGCTGGCTAGCTTCGTCTCCGGCCCGGGCTCCACTACCTTGCCGATGGAGGTCTTCTCGGCGGTGCGGCTAGGGGTGAAACCCGAGATCAACGCGGTGGCCAGCCTGATCCTGTTGTCGGTATCGCTCTTTACCTTCGGCAGCTGGTATCTGATGGCCAGGGCGGAGAAGCGCCGTCGCGCCGAGATAGCCATGACCACCCAGATGCAGGCCGTCGTCTGACGCCATGATAAGATCCGCCTACTCTCGTCAACCTGGAGGATGAGTATGCGGATCTCCCTTTTTAGCGGTCGTGGCACCGAGCTGGTGCCCGGCCTCACTAGCGCTATTCACAAGCAACAGATCTCTGCACCAGTTCGCTGTACCTTTGCCGGTCTGGAAGGGGATGAGCAGTGTGACCTGCGCCACCACGGTGGCCCGGATCGGGCGCTCCACTACTATCCTGCCGATCACTATCTCTGGTGGCAGACCTGGCAAACCGCACTGGGCTTGCCTGCGCCACGCACACCCTGGCAACCTGCCGCCTTTGGCGAGAACCTCTCCGGTATCGGGCTGACCGAGGTGCAAGCCTGCATTGGCGATGTCTATCGACTCGGCGAGGCGCTGATCCAGATAAGTCAGCCAAGATCCCCCTGCTTCAAGCTCAACCAGCGCTTTGGCTATGGCCAGATGTCGCAGGTGATGCAGCTAAATGGCCGTTGTGGCTGGCTGCTGCGGGTGCTGGAGGAGGGCATGATCGCGCCTGACAGGGCCATGGAGCTGGTAGACAGACCCTATCCCGAACTGACGGTGAAGCGCACGGCGGATATCCTGTTCAATCAGGTGCGCAATGAAGCGGATCTGCTGATGTTGCTGGAGAATCCGGCCCTTTCCCCCAACTGGCGCCAGCATGCAGCCGACTGGCTGGAGCATGGCACTGTGGCTGACTGGCAGCGCCGTCTGCTGGGGCCAGCCTCCCTGCGCCTGGCCTGACAGCCGGTTACCGGAATGTCACCAGCTGGCTGCAGTCCGGTAAACGGGTGAAAAGAGTGCTGAATAGTTGAGCGAACGGCACTTTTTTTCCTGCCAAATGCAAAAAAGGCTTGTGTCAGGTCGGGGCTTTCGGTAAATTCCCGTCCCGCAGACATCGGTGTGTAGCGCAGCTTGGTAGCGCACTTCGTTCGGGACGAAGGGGTCGGAGGTTCGAATCCTCTCACACCGACCAAATTTGAAAAGGCCGCTCAATAGAGTGGCCTTTTTGCATTTCGTTTTTCTGCTTTCTCGCTTCACTTTACCTGCCGACCTGCCGACCTGCCGACCTGCCACTTGAATAAGCGATCGTAGTTGCTGTATGCAGGGCTGAAGCAAAACCACAGACATTAAAAGGGCCACCGCTCGGTGGCCCATCGGTGGAGTCTGATCCTGACTCCGGCACTCTAGATTGTGGCAATCTCGCTATGGGTCTTGTCTATGGTGCCCTCCTTGCGCGCCAGGCGCTTACTCAGATATGCCAGTGCTGATGCCGCAAAGCCTTGAAACTGTGTTGAGGCAGCAAGGCCGCGTGCTTGGGGTACTCACTAATGAAATGTTCTATTCCCTCCATCAGTTGTGCACGTAATGAAATCACGGGCTCATGCCAGGCTTGCAGGCATAGATGGCCGGGGATCAACTGCTCCTGATAATCTTCCAGCAGCTGTTCTGGCCAGGGTTCAATACCGGAATTGCGTTGCAGCAAATAGTGGGCGGCGGGTTCACGGGCATAAATGAACTGAATTTGGGCCAGATCGCGTTGGCATAGCGTTTGACTGTTGATGTGACAGGTCAAATATTTTCCCGTTTTCAGATCCAGAAAGTGACCGCGTTGCCGACAGGGAACGATGCGATACCAAGGCAGGGGTGAGGAGAGAGAATACCCCTCAAGCTCCTGTTCCAACCAGTGGCGACACTCGGGTGTCTGCACCTCGTCGAGCATGGACTCGAGCTGTATCAACAAGGCTCTGGATGGTTTGATGGCCAGTTTCGCACTCATCGCCTGCAATCCTCCCTCTGCACACAATCCCGACTATCAGTATGGACCTTGTTCGGCCAGAGGGGGTAAGGAATCTAATGATTAAAAGTGGATTAGCCGCGTGGTTTTTATGCACTAACTTGGTTCAACCCACCAGATAGGTACCAGTGCCGAAGGCGATGTGGGTGCCCTCTTCGTTGTGCAGCTCCATCCGGGCGACGGCCACCTTGCTGCCAGCCCGGATGATGTGGGCGGTGGCGATAAACTCGTTGCCGCGTCCCGGGCGCAGGTAATCCACCCGCAGATCTATGGTGCCTAGGCGGGCGAAGCGCTCCTTGAGATAGCTGGGGGAGAACTCCTCCAGCTCGTCGATGCAGGAGGCGGCGACTATCATACCGCCTGCCACATCCAGCAGCGTGGCGGTGACGCCGCCATGCAGGATGTTGTGGAAAGGGTTGCCGATCAGCTTCTCGTCCATCTTGATACGCAGTTCCACCTTGTCGAAGTCGTAGTGGGTCACCTGCATGCCGATCAGTTTGTTGAAGGGCATCTTCTCGGCAAACAGGTTGGCAATGCCACTGAGCGCCATCTTCTTGAGCATCTGTTTCATTCTCTGATCCCAATCCTTGTCATCAAAGCCGAGTAAAAACTCCAGCCAGTCTGCAACAGTTCCTTAACAGTCGCAATGGCAGGTTTATTGTGGGCGGCGGCTGCTTTAGAATGGCGACCCCAAAGGAGAGCCCATGACCGCGATTGCCGAAACCCTGCCAGATCCTCAGCCAGAGAGTCCGCTTGCCCTGCTGCAGGCGGTCTTCGGCTATCAGCAGTTTCGGCCGGGTCAGCTCGAGATCATCGAGCAGATCGTGGCGGGGCGCGATGCGCTGGTGCTCAAGCCCACTGGCGGCGGCAAGTCGCTCTGCTACCAGATCCCGGCGCTGCTGCGGCCCGGGCTCGGTGTGGTGGTCTCTCCCCTTATTTCGCTGATGAAGGATCAGGTCGACAGCCTGCGCGCCAACGGTGTAGCGGCGGTCTACATCAACTCGGCCCTCAGTCGGGAGGAGATGATCCAGAACTTCGCCGCCATGCGTCGCGGCGAGATCAAGCTGGTCTATGTCTCCCCCGAGCGACTGTTACAGCACGAGTTTATGGATCGGCTGGCCGAGCTGCCGCTCGGGCTGTTCGCCATCGATGAGGCGCACTGTGTCTCCCAGTGGGGCCACGATTTCCGGCCTGAGTATGCGGCGCTGGGGCGACTCAAGCAGTGGTTCCCGCAGGTGCCGGTGGTAGCGCTTACGGCCACCGCCGATGAGGCGACCCGCAGCGACATGCTGCACCGCCTAGAGCTGAACGATCCCTTCATCCACACAGCCAGCTTCGATCGCCCCAATATCCGCTACAGCCTGGTGGAGAAGTTCAAGGCGGCGGAGCAGTTGCTGCGCTACGTCCAGAGCCAGAAGGGCAACTGCGGCATCGTCTACTGCTCCAGTCGAAACCGGGTGGAGGAGGTGGCCGAGCGGTTATCTCGCCACGGCTGCAAGGCCGCGCCCTATCATGCGGGGCTGCCGCTCGAGCAGCGCCAGCAGACGCAGGATGCCTTCCTCAAGGACGACATCGAGATAGTGGTGGCGACGGTGGCGTTCGGTATGGGCATCGACAAACCCAATGTGCGCTTCGTGGTGCACTACGACATCCCGAAGAACATCGAATCCTATTATCAGGAGACCGGTCGCGCCGGGCGCGATGGCACTCCCGCCGAGGCGCTGCTGCTCTACGATCCCGCCGACATCGGCCGAGTGCGCCGCCTGCTCGACAACATCGAGAACCCGCAGCAGTTGCAGGTGGAGCAGTACAAGCTCAACGTGATGGCAGCCTTTGCCGAGGCGCAGACCTGTCGCCGCCAGGTGCTGCTCAACTACTTTGGCGAGTACAACGACAAGCCGTGCGGCAACTGCGATATCTGTCTCGATCCGCCCAAAAGTTATGACGGTACCGAAGATGCCCAGAAGGCGCTCTCCTGCGTCTGGCGGGTGGGGCAGAATTTCGGGGTGGGTTATGTGGTGGAGGTGCTGCGCGGGTCGCTGAACCAGCGCATCAAGGATCACGGCCATGACAAGCTGTCGACCTATGGCATCGGCAAGGATCAGAGCCACGAATACTGGATGAGCGTGATCCGCCAGCTGATCCACAAGGGGCTGCTGACCCAGAACATCACCCGCAATCTGGTGCTGCAGCTGACCGAAGCGGCCCGTCCGGTGCTGCGTGGCGAGGTGAAGCTTGAGCTGGCGGTGCCCCGCTTGCAGCCCATCTCCAGCCGCAAGGAGAAGCGCAATGGCCTGCTCGACAATGCCAACTATGACAAGCGGTTGTTCAAGGAGTTGCGCGGCCTGCGCAAGCAGATTGCCGAGGACGAAGAGGTGCCGCCCTACGTGGTGTTCAACGATGCGACCCTGGTTGAGATGGCTCAGCTGATGCCGATGACCGAAGACGAGATGCTGGCTATCAACGGTGTCGGGCACCGCAAGCTGGAGCGCTTTGGCGAAGCCTTTATGGACCTGATCATCGATTACTGCCGCCGGTAGGGTCGATTAGGCAGCCTAATCGACCACGGCAAGCACGGCTCGGAAGAACCTGGGTCAGACGCGAGGTTATTTCAGGCTGGCGTAGAAGGCCGCCAGATTGTCGATATCCGCATCGGTCAGCGGCGCCATGAAGGGGTCCATCAAGGGCTCTTTGCGAGTGCCATCCTTGAACGCTTTCAACTGTTTCACCAGATAGGCGGCATTCTGACCCGCCAGATGGGGATAGTTGGGGATCATTGCCTTGCCTTCCACGCCGTGACAGGCGGCACAGACCGCTGCCTTGGCTTTGCCGGCTTCAATATCGGCAGCTTTGGCTTGATGACCCCACGCCAGTGCCAGCAAGGGCAGGGCATATACCCATTTTTGCATCTTCTTCTCCTTGAATTGAAAAATGATGGTTGCCAGTTAGCGCAAGCATGGCTGACGGCAGTATAAAGAGTGACACGAGCATACGCAGGGACGAATGGCACAACCATGAAGTTGATCAACACTTTTGCGACCGAGTTGCCCTGGGCCTGTGAACCCGTGGCCCCCCAGCCGCTGCAGCAACCCAGGTTGCTTCATCTCAACCGGGCTTTGCTGGATGAGTTGGGGCTGGGAGGGGTCAGCGAGGCTGACTGGATCGCCTGTTGTGGCGAGGGAAAAGTGCTGCCCGGTATGCAGCCGGTAGCGCAGGTCTATGCGGGCCATCAGTTCGGGGGTTATAGCCCCCGGCTTGGAGATGGTCGCGCGCTGCTGCTGGGTGAGCAGCAGGCGCCGGATGGTCAGCGCTGGGATCTCCACCTGAAGGGCGCAGGTAAAACCCCGTTCTCCCGTTTTGGTGACGGCCGCGCCGTGCTGCGCTCCAGCATCCGCGAATATCTCGCCTCCGAAGCGCTCCATGCCCTCGGCATCCCGACCACGCGGGCGCTGGTATTGGTGGGCAGTCAGGAGCCCGTTTATCGCGAGCAGGTTGAGACCGGGGCGACCGTGCTGCGCACCGCCCCCAGCCATCTGCGCTTCGGTCATATCGAGTATTTCGCCTGGAGCGGGCGGGGGGAGAAGATCCCGCCACTCATCGACTATCTGCTGCGCCACCACTTCCCCGAACTGGAGAGTGGTGCCGAACTGTTTGCCGAGGTAGTGCGCCGCACCGCGCGCCTGATTGCCAAATGGCAGGCGGCGGGCTTCTGTCACGGGGTAATGAATACCGACAACATGTCGCTGCTCGGCTTGACGCTGGATTACGGGCCATACGGCTTTATCGATGCCTACGTGCCCGATTTTGTCTGCAACCACTCGGATCCGGCGGGCCGCTACGCGCTGGATCAGCAGCCTGCGGTCGGTTACTGGAATCTGCAAAAGCTGGCGCAGGCGCTGGCTGGCCATGTAGACGGTGATGCGCTGGCTGCTGCGTTGGCCCAGTACGAGCAGCAACTGATGCTGCACTACTCCGAGCTGATGCGGGCCAAACTCGGGCTGGCGGTGTGGGAGGAGGATGACCCGGCGCTGTTCCGCGAGTTGTTCCGGTTGCTGGCGGCCCACAAGGTGGATTACCACCTGTTCCTTCGTCGTCTCAGTGAGGTAACGCAAGAGGGGGCGTGGCCTGCGTCTCTGCTGTCCCTGTTGTCTGAACCTGGTGTTTGGCAGGAGTGGCTGGAGCGCTATCGGGCGCGGCTAATGCACGAAGGAAGCGAGGATGCCGTGCGCAAGGCGCAGATGGATGCCATCAATCCCAAGTATGTGCTGCGCAATGCGCTGGCCCAGCAGGTGATCGACGCCGCCGACACAGGGGATATGCGGCCGTTCGAGCGGCTGTTCGCCGCCCTGCAACGCCCCTATGATGAACAACCCGAATATGAGGATCTCGCCACCCCGACTCCGGCATGGTATTGCGGTGGTGAGCTCTCCTGCAGCAGCTGAGAGATTGGGCATGAGTTGGCAAATCAAACAGGTAGATAGCGAAGCTGGCGTAGTGACGCTGGATTGTCCGGCGCTCGAGTGGGACACGTTTCCGCTGTTGGCGCAGGTCTTGCTACGAGAGTGGGAGCTGCAGCCGCTCAAGCAGGATACGGGTGCCGACCGCCATAGCTGGTTGCTGGAGTTTGAAGGGAGCCAGTTTCGGCTGGAGTATGAACACTACAGCGGCTGCTGGCTGGAGGCGGTGCGCCCGGCGGATCGGGAGGCGCTGCTCTGGCTCGCCAGACAGCACAAGGCGTGACTATCGCCCACAAGGCCTGTTCTGCCGCTGGCCAACCTGGACAAGCGTAATCGCATAAAGATTGAACTATCGGTTTTGGGGCGTATAATCCTGCCCCTCGATTATCGCCAATGGTGGCGATATGGGTTCCCTAACCCCATTAACCAAAAAGGTCACAAGATGAATCTGACCCCTGCGCAGTACCAAACGGCGCTCGTTCGCCTGTCGTTGTTCCACATCCTGATCATTGCCAGCAGCAACTATCTGGTGCAGCTGCCGATCACCGTGTTTGGCTTCCATACCACCTGGGGTGCGTTCAGCTTCCCGTTTATCTTCCTGGCGACCGACCTGACGGTGCGGATCTTCGGTGCCGGTCTGGCGCGCAAGATTATCCAGACCGTGATGCTGCCAGCACTGGCGGTCTCCTATGCGCTCTCCGTACTCTTCTTTGAAGGGAGCTTCCAGGGCGTTGGTCATCTGGCCGAGTTCAACCTGTTCGTAGCGCGTATCGCGCTGGCCAGCTTTATGGCCTATCTGGTAGGGCAGTTCATGGATGTGGTGGTGTTCAACCGCCTGCGTCTGCTCAAGCAGTGGTGGATTGCACCTGCGGCCTCCACCCTGTTCGGTAATCTGGTCGATACCATCGCTTTCTTCAGTGTGGCCTTCTGGCGCACCACAGATCCTTTCATGGCAGAGCACTGGGTCGAGATCGCAACCGTCGATTACGTATTCAAGTTGCTGATAAGCCTTGGTTTGTTCGTGCCGCTCTACGGTGTCTTGTTGCGCTACCTCAGCCGCAAGCTGGTGGGCGAGGCCGGATTATCCAGCCTGCAAACGGCCACCCGGCAAGCCTGACCAGATTGACCACCCTTCGCGGTGGTCAATTTTTTTGCACTTTCTGCAAATAGCGCTTGCCTAGTTAAATGAGAATGATTATTGTTAACTTGTTTTCCGGGAAAGACTTCATTCGTTCCAACGTGATGGACTTCTTGTGAAGGCACGACATTGCTCACATTGCTTCCAGTTAAGGGCCAGTTTATCTGGCCCTCTTTTTTTGTCATTTTTCAGCAAGTTGCAGGCATAAAAAACGGGAGCCAAGGCTCCCGTCGTCACGCTGTCTGTGGCTTACTCGATATCGAGTGCCTCGGGGGAGAGGATCACCCCTGTGGTATCGGCGTAGAGGTGGTCGTCGGGCAGGAAGGTCACCCCACCGAAGTTGACCGGCAGATCGGTCTCCCCTACATCCTTGCTGTCGGCACCGACCGGAATGGCTGCCAGTGCCTGAATGCCGATATCCAGATCTTCCAGAATATCGACTTCGCGGACGCAGCCGTAGCAGACAATCCCTTCCCAATCGTTCTCGGCCGCCGTGGTGGCGATGTCGCTGTCGATCAGAGCGCGGCGCATGGAGCCACCGCCATCGATCAGCAAGACGCGTCCCAGTCCGTTCTCTTTGACGAGTTCACGGATAAGACCATTCGATTCGAAGCATTTGACGGTGGTGATGACGCCGCCGAAAGAGGCGCGGCCGCCGAAGGAGCAGAGCATGGGTTCAAGCACATCCACCATGTCCTGATAGATGTCGCACAGTTCAGAAGTATTGTATTCCATAGTGTCAAATCCACGGCTGGAAACAGGTGCAACCAGTATAAGGAGTGGGTGTGGCATTTCAATGAATATTCCTTGCACAGATCACCTGTCGCCGCTTTTCTGCATAAGCTCAATGCAGTTCACTGCCAGTTTGCGAGAGGTCCATCGTGCTTATCCGTCATAAGTTGATCCTGAATACCGTGCTGGTTGCCGTTGCCATGCTGGTACTGAGCGGCCTGTTTATCTACTCCAGCCAGGTGCACCGTCACCTGACCGAAGCCCAGCGCAATATCGACCAGCTGGAGATCGCCATGCTCAACTTGCGGCGGGCCGAGAAGGATTTTCTGATCCGTAAGGATATGACCTTCGTCGAGCGCTTCAATCAGGGGCTGTCAGATTTTCACCAGCACAATCGGGAGCTGGTGACCGATGACAATCTGGCGGCTGTCGAGGGGGAGCTGACCAGACTGGATCAGCAGATCAGCGGTTATGGCAAAGCCTTCAACGATCTGGTGGCCCAGCAGCAGAAGATTGGCTTGGGGCCGGAGGAGGGGCTCTATGGCAAGCTGAGGGCGGCGGTGCATGAGGTGGAGAATGGGCTCAAGCAGCTGGATCAGCAGGGGTTGCTCATCACCATGTTGCAGCTGAGACGGGCGGAGAAAGACTTTATGCTGCGCTCCGATATCCAGTATCTGGAGCGTTTCGAGACCTTGCACAAGAGTTTTCAGGATAGTCTTGCCACTTTGCCGGAGGGGGAGCGTGGCAAGCTGGAGCAGGCCAGCAAGCAGTACCGGCAGGACTTTGTGGCGCTGGTGCAGGGGATGCAGGTACTGGGGCTGAAAGAGGATGAGGGGCTGCGCAACCAGATGCGGGATTTGGTGCATCAGACCGAACAGGGGTTTGCCGCCGTCGATCAGCACATTGTCGCTGAGCTGGAGCGGCAGAGCGCTCGCCTCAACAGCCTGATGCTGGTCTGTGGCGGGGTGATTGTGGTGCTGATTGGCATCATGAGCGTGTTGCTGGGGCGCAGCATCGACCGTCCCATTACTCAGGTGAATGATACCGTCAACCGCATTCGTCAGGATAATGACCTGCGCCTGAAGATAGAGCTGCGCGGGGCCGATGAAATGGCCCAGCTGGCAGGCAATCTCGACGTGATGCTGGGCGGGTTTCGCAACCTGATTGGCGATGTGAAGCAGAGCGTGCACACCCTGACCGAAGCGGCTGATCACCTCTCGGCCAACGTCAAGCGCACCAGTGAAGGGGCGGCGCGCCAGCTCCAGGAGACCGACATGGTGGCGACCGCGTCCACCGAGATGGGCTCCACCATCGAAGAGATCGCCCGCAACACCGAGCAGGCGGCAAACAATGCGCAGGCGACCAACAACAAGGCGATGGAGGGGCGGGCTGCGGTCGAGAATACTGTCGAGCAGATCCGCTCGCTGGCGGGCAATCTGGAGAGTTCATCCCGCGAGGTGAGCCAGCTGCAAAAAGAGAGCGAGACCATCGGCTCCGTGCTCGATGTGATCCGCGGCATTGCCGAGCAGACCAACCTGCTGGCCCTCAACGCAGCCATCGAAGCCGCTCGGGCAGGAGATCAGGGGCGCGGCTTTGCGGTGGTGGCCGATGAGGTGCGTAATCTGGCCATCCGTACCCAGAAATCGACCCAGGAGATTGCCGGCATCATCAGCTCGCTGCAGAAACAGACCGGCAGCATCGTCGAGGTGATGGCAACCTGCCGCGAGCAGGGCAACCGCAGCTCGGATCAGGCCAGTACCGCAGGGGAGTTGCTGGGGCAGATTACTCAGGATGTTACCCACATCATGGATATGAGCACCCAGATTGCGGCAGCCATCGAACAGCAGAGTCTGGTGGCCAACGAGGTGAACCGCAACGTCAACAACATCCGCGACATCGCCCAGGAGTCGAGCATCATGGCGGAGGAAAATGCGAGATCCAGCGAGGGCCTCAACGAGCAGGCCCAGCTGCTCAACAAGGCGGTGGCAAAATATCGGGTTTAGTGAGCGGACTGGCATCCTTATGAGGTTTTTACACCAGAGTGGCAATGATTTGATCGTAATGGCTGTTATTGGGGAAATTCGCTCATATAATCGCCGCCACTATGATGATTCGGAAGGATTCGATGGCAAAGTTGCTGGTGGCCGCATTCGGGCTGCTCTGTTCCTGTCTGGTGTTGGCAGGGCCGGCGCCTCAGGCTACCCCACTCAAGCCCGGTATGGAGCCGCTACTCAGCTGGTTCAACGGGGCCTTTACGAGCCGGGAGCAGGCCAGTTACGACAGCCGCTTTACCAGTGCCGAGCTGCGCCTGATGGAGATCTGGCCCGGCTATCAGGGCTATCGCTGGGTCTATGCCGAGCAGTATCTGAGCATGCGTTCCATCCGCCCCTTTCGCCAGCGTATTTATCGCTTCTCACCCGCCCCTGACGGGCGGATCCTGATGGCAGAGCTGACCATGCCCCGTGCCACCGATTTTGCCGGTGCCTGGCATGATCCCGCCCTGCTCGACAGCCTGACCCCGCAGCAGCTCTCCTTGCGCCACGGTTGCGAGATCTGGCTGACCCGCACCCCCTCCGGCGAATATGCCGGTCATACCCGGGTGGGCCACTGCTCCACCGATTTTGGTGGTGCCACGACGCTGGTGCAGCATATCTGGATTGGCCCCGACAGCGTCAGATTGCTGGATCGCGCCTATGACAACGCAGGGAGCCCGCGCTGGGGCAGCCCGGGTGAGGGGTATGTCTATTTGCGTCGTTCCAAAGGGTTTGGCCAGTAGGGGCGAGTGCGTCTGGCTGCGGGAACATGAAGGATGAAAAACAGGGATCGTAAAAAAGGCGCCCGATGGGCGCCTTTTTCAGAATTCTTCAGAAGTAAAATTACTTCTTGGTGGTCATCGCACCGAAACGCTTGTTGAACTTGTCTACGCGGCCGCCGCTAGAAACTTCTTTCTGCTTGCCGGTGTAGAACGGGTGGCACTCGGAGCACACGTCCAGGTTCAGATCTTTACCGATGGTAGAGAAAGTGTTGATGACGTTACCGCAAGAGCACTTGGCGGTGATGGCTACGTAGTCAGGATGGATACCAGCTTTCATGGACAACCTCAATTAATAGGCCGTGTCGCCATCCGATCTCTTGTCGGACACCACACGATTGTTGAACACAGTTTCAAAGGCTGCGAATAATATAGGAAATGCCTGAGATCAGGCAAGTGGCTTCGCAGAAAAAATAGGCAACCCCTGGTGAATTCTTCCCAAACGCTGGATCTGGTTCGTGTCGCTGTCCCGGTACCGTTACGCCGTCACTTCGACTATCTCTCTCCCCTGCCGTTACCTGCCCCCGGTTGCCGGGTCGAGATCCCTTTCGGTCCCCAGACCCTGGTCGGGCTGGTGGTGGATCATCCGGCCGACAGCCAGGTGCCCCGCAACAAGCTTAAGCCCATCAAACGGGTATTGGACACCGCACCGGTGCTGGGGCCGGATATTCTGGCGCTGATGAACTGGAGCGCCAGCTACTACCAGCATCCGCTGGGGGAAGTGCTGCCCCACGCCCTGCCGGTGTTGGTGCGCAAGGGGGAGCCTGCCGCTTATCGTGAACTGGAGTTCTGGTTTGCTACTGAGGCAGGGATGGCCATCGACCTTAACGAGCTCAAGCGGGCGGCCAAGCAGCAGCAAGCGCTCGCCTTGCTGCGCAAGGGGCCGCAGACCCCCTCCGCCCTCAAACAGGAGGAGATCCAGAGCGCAGCACTCACCGCGCTGGAGAAGAAGGGGCTACTGGAGAAACGCTCGCTGGAGCCGAGCCATGACGGCGACTGGGCCGCCCGCTTTGAGCCGGGGGAGGGGCTGCGCCTCAACGGCGAACAGGCGCTGGCTGTCTCTGCCGTTACCAGCCAGAGCGACAAGTTCGGTGCCTTCCTGCTCGATGGCATCACCGGTTCCGGCAAGACCGAGGTCTACCTGAGCATCCTCGAGCCCTTGCTCAAGGCGGGCAAGCAGGCGCTGGTGATGGTGCCGGAGATCGGCCTCACCCCGCAGACCATCAATCGCTTTCGCCGCCGCTTCAACGTGCCAGTGGTAGCGATGAACTCCGCCATGAACGATCGGGAACGGCTCGATGCCTGGCTCGCCTGTCGCGACGGCGGCGCCGCCATCCTGATCGGTACCCGCTCCGCGGTGTTCACCCCGTTTCACAACCTCGGCATCATTATCATCGACGAGGAGCACGACGGCTCCTTCAAGCAGCAGGACGGTTTTCGCTACCACGCGCGGGATCTGGCGGTGATGCGGGCTCATCGTGCCGGTATCCCCATCCTGCTTGGCTCGGCCACCCCGTCGTTGGAGACGCTGCACAACGCCCGCAGCGGCAAGTATCACCATCTCACCCTGACTCGCCGTGCCGGTAACGCCCAGACCGCCCGTCAGGTGATCCTGGATATCAAGAACGTGCGGTTGCAGGCCGGGCTCTCCCCCCAGCTGGAGCAGCTGATGGCAGAGCATCTGGCGGCGGGCAATCAGGTGATGCTGTTCCTCAACCGCCGTGGCTATGCCCCGGCTCTGATCTGTCACCAGTGCGGCTGGAGCGCCGCCTGCGAGCGTTGTGATGCCTGGTACACCTGGCATCAGGCCGGACGACGGCTGCACTGCCACCACTGTGACAGCGTACGCCCGCTGCCCCACCACTGCCCCGAGTGTGGCAGCAACGAGCTGATTGGATCGGGAGTGGGCACCGAGCAGCTGGAGCAGTTGCTCACCACGGTTTTCCCGCAATATCCTGTAGTGCGCATCGATCGGGACAACACCCGCCGCAAGGGGGAGCTGGAGACCCACCTCGGCGACATCAAGGCGGGCAAGTACAAGATCCTGATCGGCACCCAGATGCTGGCCAAGGGCCACCACTTCCCGGATGTGACTCTGGTAGGGCTGCTGGATGTGGATGGCGCCCTGTTCAGCGCCGATTTTCGCGCCGCCGAGAAGCTGGCCCAGCTCTACACCCAGGTGGCGGGCCGTGCCGGTCGCGCCAGCAAACCCGGGTTGGTGGTGCTGCAGAGCCACCATCCGGAGCACGCCCTGCTGCAGGATCTGACCCAGAACGGTTACGGCCACTTCGCCGATACGGCGTTGAAAGAGCGCCGCTTGCTGGGGCTGCCGCCGTTCAGCTATCAGGGGCTGTTCCGCGCCGAGGCCAACGGCCGCGACGAGGTGCAGCTGTTCCTCGCCCGCCTCGCCGATACCCTGCGCAGCGCCCGCTATCCCCACGTTCAGGTGCTGGGGCCTATCAGCGGCTTTATGGAGCGCAAGGCGGGCAAGTTCCGCATGCAGTTGCTGGTGCAGGGGCCGAACCGGGCACCGCTGGCCCAACTGCTGGATTGGGCGGTGAAGGAGCTGGAAGGCTGGCCTGAGACCAAAAGGGTGCGCTGGAGTCTGGATATCGACCCCACCGAGCTGAGTTGATGGCTCCGGCGCCGGTCGCTGGCAGTTATCGTCAGCGACCGATGGGTGATTTCATTTCAAGGCTCAGACCCGCAGATCGATCTGCTGCACCCAGCCTCCTTTACCCTGTTCGGTGAGATAGAGGCCGGATTGGCGCAGCACCCCCTGACTGCCGCTCTCCCCCAGATGGTTGAAGGGGGTGTCGAGGGGGCGCAGCAGGATGGCGCCGATCCCCAGTTCGACCAGAGCTATAGGTGCGTGCTCTGGATGCCAGAACTGCAGGGCTGAAAACTGGCTATCCCCCTCATCCAGCACCCCGTTGCCATCTTCATCCAGGGTGGCCAACTCGCCGAAGCCATTGCCGGAGCGAGCACCAAACAGCTCGCCCCCATCGTCTATGGTGCCGTTGCCATTGCGATCCAGCGCCACAAAGCCGCTCCCTTCACTCAAGCCCGGCAGGCTATCCTCCTTGCCATCCTGATCAATATCGAAAGTGACCCGTGCCTCGGTCAGATCGGCAATCTTGCCATCCAGACTGAGCACCAGCGGATCTTTGAGGGCATTGAGGGTGGTGCGCCGCTGGCTCACCTCCAGCTGACGCCAGTCGAGCACAAAGCCGAGATCGAGCTGAATAGTCTGACCATCCCGAGTCGCTACGCTGGCCGATGCCATCACGTTGAGCTGCTCCTGTTGCAGCAGGGTGTCAGTCACCTCCACCAGTTGATCCGGCTCGGCGGCTTGAGCAGTTGCATCTCCTTGGGTCACTCCATCGCCTCCTTCTTCGGAGGGTTTGATCGGCTTGGGCAGCTCGATTTCGTGGCCCAGCATCGCCTCGATCATCAGCTTGATCAGCCGCTGGCGGTTATCCAGTCCATCGTCGGGAATACCATCCTGCTCTTTGCCGACGTCCGCTGCGGGCGGGGCGGGAGGTGTTGCTGCTGGCTGGCTGGCGGCCGATTGCCTCGCGGTTTGCAGCGTCAGGGCGCTGGTGAGGGTCAGGGTGCTGCTGCGTTCGCCGGCCACTGCCGCGTTGTTGCCCTCCGGTGGATTGATGACGGGTGGCACTGGCCCGAGGTTGCGCACCTTGCGGCTCTGGGCCTGTTGTTGCCGGTATTGCACCTCCCCCTGGAGGTCGTAGTGATCGATGCGCATACGTTCGCCCTCGGCGCTATACATCTGGTCAGTTATCGACCAATTGATGAGCAGGGCTTAACACCAAATCGGACTAATCAGGGAGGTGGTTAGTACTAGGTTGCAAGGTGGCGGCGTGGCAGGATGATGGGCATGCGGGTGCTGGTCCGTTTGCCCAAGCGCAGGGCGCAACATGTGAAGAGGAAGAGAGGATGAGAAACTGTCTGGTGATGGGAGCGGCAGGATACATCGGTTCCTATCTGGTGCCCCACCTGCAAACGCTGGGCTACAGGGTGATTGCCGGGGCGCGCCGTCCCTGCCGCTTGCCTGAGGGGGTCGAGTTTCGCCTCGCCGACAGCCTCAAGCCGATCACCCTGCTGCCTGCACTGGCGGGCATAGATACCGTCTTCTATCTGGTCCATGCCATGGGGGCGGGGGCCGATTTTCACCGGCTGGAGCAGCAGGGGGTGAAGAACTTCGCTGCCGCTGCCCGCGCCGCCGGGGTGCGCCGCATCATCTATCTCGGGGCAATCCAGCCCGAGCAGTGCAACAGCCGCCATCTCAACTCCCGCCGCCACTGTGGCGAGCTGTTTCGCGAATCCGGCGTACCGACGGTGGAGCTGCGCGCCGGCATCATCATCGGGCCAGGGTCAGCGGCGTTCGAGGTGATGCGGGATCTGGTGTTCAACCTGCCGCTGATGGTGACGCCCAAATGGGTGCGCTCGCGCACGCCGCCGATTGCGCTGTCAAACCTGCTGCACTATCTGGGCGGTCTGGTAGAGGCAGACGAGGTGGATGGGCGCATCTTCAACGCGGTCGGCCCCGAGCTGCTCAGCTATCAGCAGCAGTTGCAGAAGTTCGCCGCCCATATCGGCAAGCGCTGCCCCATCATTCCCATTCCGTTTCTGAGCCCGCGCCTCTCTGCCTGGTGGCTGCAGTTCGTCACTTCTGTGCCGCAGCCGGTGGCCAAGGCGCTGGTGGGCGGTCTCAAGCACGATATCCCGGCCGACGACGGCCCGCTGCGTGCCCTGCTGCCACAGACTCTGCTCAGCTTCGATGAGGCGCTGGCGGAGAGTCTGGCGCTGGAGCAGAAGCTGGGTGCCGAACAGCAGGGGCAGGAGACGCCGCTCGGCCTGCGCTGGCGCCATCCCGAATATGGCTTCTACGACCGTACCGCCAGCGGCGAGGCCATCTGCCTCGCCTCTCCCGAGGTGGTGTGGCATGTGTTGCAGCAACTGGGGGGTGAGCAGCGCTACTTCTACATGAACCAGCTGTGGGTGGTGCGCGAATGGATGGATCATCTGATCGGCGGTCCGGCCCGCACCCGTGGCCGCACCAATCCGGATCGCTTCGTGAAGGGTGACATGCTCGACTCCTGGCAGATCCTCGGGGTGGATGAGGGGCGCAGGCTCGATCTCTTGTTCAACATGAAGGCCCCGGGCGTCGGGCGGCTGGAGTTCAACATCCTGCCTGAGGAGTCCGGGTTGACCCGCATCCGGGTCACCGCTCACTGGCACCCGCAGGGCGCCTGGGGGCTGGCCTACTGGCTCGCCATGCTGCCGTTCCACCTCTTTATCTTTCAGGGGATGACCGAAGCCATCGCCCGTCAGGCCGAAGCGAGGGCAGGTATCCCGGTGATGGATTAACCCTCTTCACATCATTCCCGCTGATAGAGTGCCCCGTTCGGGGCATTTTTTTATGCGGCGGCCATGCCCGGTTATGACAGATAGTGGTAGGCGTCTTATGGCAAAGGCTGGCATCATGCCGCGGTCTTGTTTACCGCGGATAGATAATCAGTCAGAAAAAGAAGGGATTATGAAGAAAAAACCGTCAATTTTGGGGGGCGCCTGCATCATTGCCAGCGTCTGCGTGGGAGCCGGCATGCTCGGTCTGCCGAGTTCGGGGGCGGGGGCCTGGACCCTCTGGTCGGTACTGGCGCTGACCGTCACCATGGTGATGATGACCCTCTCCGGCTGGATGCTGCTGGAATCCTTCCAGCACCACGATATGCGGGTCTCCTTCAATACCGTGACTCGCGAGCTGCTGGGGGAGAAGCTCAATCTCCTCAACAACCTCTCGGTCTACTTTGTTGGCGGCATTCTGCTCTACGCCTATATCACCTCCTCCGGTGCCATCCTGCAGGGGATACTGGGGATCGACAGCAAGCTCGCGTCCGTGCTGTTCGTGGCGCTCTTCTCTGCGGTGGTGTGGCACTCGACTCGCGCCGTTGACCGCATCTCTGTGGTGCTGATCGCCTTTATGATCCTCAGTTTCGCCCTCGGTGTGGCCGGGCTGCTCGGCAGTATCAAGCTGCCGACCCTGCTCGATCTGGCGGGCAGCGAGAGTCGCTACGCCCCCTATGCCATGGCAATGCTGCCGGTGGCGCTCACCTCGTTTGGCTATCACCACTCTGTTGCCTCCCTGCGTGCCTATTACCAGAACGAGCAGCAGGCCAGATGGGCCATTCTGGGGGGAACCCTGATCGCGCTGGCGCTCTACGTGCTCTGGCTGCTGGGGATCTTCGGCAACCTGCCCCGTCAGGATTTTGCCCCTGTGATTGCCAAAGGGGGAGACGTGAGTGTGCTGCTCTCCGCGCTTTCAGGGGTGATCGAATCGGAGAAGGTGGCCAGCGCCATCAACGGCTTCTCCATGGCGGCCATTCTCTCCTCCTTTATCGGGGTGGGGCTCGGGGTGTTCGACTATCTGGCTGATCTGTTCAAGTTCGACAACAGCCGCGTCGGTCGCAGCAAGACCTGGGCGGTTACCTTCCTGCCGCCGCTGGTGCTCTCCCTGCTCTTCCCGTTCGGCTTCCTGCTGGCCATCGGCTATGCCGGTGCCGCCGCCACCATCTGGACCTGCATCATCCCGGCACTGCTGGTGCTGCGCACCCGGGCGCGGGCCGAGCGGGGCGAAGTGACCCCCCACTTCGTCACCCCCGGCGGCAAGCTGATGGCCTGGCTGCTGATCCTGTTCGGATTGGCGACCGCGCTGTTCCACTTCCTGTCGATGGCAAATCTGTTGCCGGTCTATCTGGGCAACTGAGTCAGGTCTACAGCACTGACAGAAAGGGCGGCAAGGCCAATTTGCCGCCCTTTTTGCTCCATTTTTATCCCACGCGGCAGAATCTATAACTAAAGTGGTAGGTGTGGGTGGGGTAAGGTGCTGAAATAACTGGTCTGATCTGGCTAGCGGCAGCATGATCTGCTGGGCATGCCCACCGCTTTCTTTTATGATCCCCGCCCTTCTGTGTGCCCCCTGTCGGCACCTCATTTGCACCAACCACATCGGGGTCCCCCATGTCCGATCTGCGTCAAGAAGCACTCGATTACCACGCCCTGCCCGTACCGGGCAAAATTGCCATCGCCCTGACCAAGCCTGCCGAAACCGCCCGCGACCTGGCGCTGGCCTACAGCCCGGGTGTTGCCGAGCCGGTGCGCGAGATCGCCGCCAACCCGGCCGATGCCTACCGCTATACCGGCAAGGGCAACCTGGTGGCAGTCATCTCCAACGGCACCGCCATTCTGGGGCTGGGTAATCTGGGGCCGCTGGCCTCCAAGCCGGTGATGGAGGGCAAGGCACTGCTGTTCAAGCGCTTCGCCGGTATCGACGCCATCGACATCGAGGTGAAGCACGAGACCAGCCAGCAGTTCATCGACACGGTAGCGGCTATCGCCGATACCTTCGGTGGCATCAATCTGGAAGATATCAAGGCGCCGGAGTGTTTCGAGATTGAAGAGGCGCTGATCGCGCGCTGCGACATACCGGTGTTCCACGATGATCAGCATGGTACCGCCATCGTCACCGCCGCCGGTCTGCTCAACGCGCTGGAGATTCAGGGCAAGCAGATCAGTGACAGCCGCATCGTCTGCATGGGGGCGGGGGCTGCCGCCACCGCCTGCATGGATCTGCTGATCAAGTGTGGCGCCAGAGCGCACAACATCTTCATGCTGGATCGTCAGGGGGTGATTCACACCGGCCGCAGCGATCTCAACAAGTACAAGCAGCGCTTCGCCAACGAGACCCCGCTGCGCACCCTGATGGATGTCATCGAAGGAGCGGATGTGTTTGTCGGTGTTTCCGGCCCAGACGTGTTGCCCGCCGAAGCGGTCGCCCTGATGGCGCCCAATCCGGTGATCTTCGCCTGCTCCAACCCGGATCCGGAGATCAAGCCGGCGCTGGCCCACGGGGTGCGCAGCGACCTCATCATGGGTACCGGTCGCTCCGATTACCCGAACCAGATTAACAACGTGCTCTGTTTCCCCTTCATCTTCCGCGGTGCCCTCGATGCTCGTGCCAGCCGCATCAACGATGCCATGAAGATTGCCGCGGTCGAGGCGATCCGTGCGCTGGCCAAGGAGCCGGTGCCGGCCGAGGTACTGACCGCCGCCGGGGTGAGCGAGCTCGCCTTCGGCAAGGATTACGTTATTCCCAAGCCGATGGATGCCCGTCTGCTGCCGCGCGTAGCCCGCGCCGTGGCGCTGGCGGCGGTGGCCTCCGGCGTTGCCCGCATCGAGCTGCCCGCGGACTACATGCTGTAATCCGGCGTTGCAAACGGCCCCATAGCGGGGCCGTTTTGATTTCTGCTTCTGGCGACAGCCAGAGACGCCATCCGGGCGACAGGTTAGGGCATATGGAGGCAAATCGGGTTCAAAGGTGGTCAAACAGCGCTCTCCTCTGACACAATATTGCCACTATGACGCTAACGAGAATCAAGATGCAGCAGCCTGTCAGCGGCCGTTTGGCCCACGCCCTCTCCTTCTTGCGCCATGATGGTCGCCACTTTGCCCAGTTTGTCTGGGGCCGTTTCCAGCAGGACAGATTGACGGTTACCGCCGGTTATCTGGCCTATGTCACCCTGCTTTCGCTGGTGCCGATGATCGCCGTGGTCTTTGGCATGATGTCCGCCTTCCCGGTGTTCCAGAGCCTCAAACAGGCGATGGAGCAGTTCGTCTACCACAACTTCGTGCCGACGGCGGGAGAGGTGCTCAAGGAGTACATCGACGGCTTCGTCGCCAATGCCACCAATACCACTGCGGTGGGTATCGGGGCGCTGGTGGTGGTGGCGCTGATGCTGATCTCCGCCATCGACAAGAACCTCAACTACATCTGGCGTTCGACCCAGGGCCGCCCGCTGGCGCAGGCGTTTGCCATGTACTGGATGATCCTCACCCTGGGGCCCGTGCTTATCGGTGCCAGCATCGCCATCTCCTCCTACATCTTCTCGCTGCGGCTGTTTGGCGCCGAGAGCCTGTTCGGCATCGGCTATCTGCTGCTGCGCGGCTTGCCGTTCCTCTTCTCGGTGCTCACCTTCCTGCTGGTCTATACCGTGGTACCGAACTGCAAGGTGCGGCTGGCCCACGCCTTTATCGGCGCGCTGGTGGCGGCGACCCTGTTCGAGCTGGCCAAGCGCGGCTTTGCCATCTACATCACCAGCTTCCCCTCCTATCAGGCCATCTACGGCGCGCTGGCCACCATCCCGATCCTGTTTGTCTGGGTCTATTTGAGTTGGCTGGTGGTGCTGCTTGGTGCGGAGACCACAGCTTGCCTCGGCGAGTACGAGAAGCCGGCGAGCGAGGAGCTTGGCTAAGCCATCGCCTTGGCCACCGGTTTATTGGTAGCATCGACGACCGCCCCTGCAATCGAGCCGGGGCGGTCGTTCTGTTTTGAGAGGAGAGGGATGTGATTGCACTGATTCAGCGGGTCTCCGAGGCCAGCGTGACTGTCGAGGGAGAGGTGACCGGCGCCATCGGTCAGGGGCTGCTGGTGCTGCTTGGGGTGGAGCAGGGGGATGATGAGGCCAAGGCCGACAAACTGCTGCACAAGGTGAGCGGCTATCGGGTCTTCAGTGACGAGAACGGCAAGATGAACCTCAATGTCAGCCAGATCGGTGGCAGCCTGCTGGTGGTCTCCCAGTTTACCCTGGCGGCCGACACCAAGAGTGGGATGCGCCCGAGCTTCTCCTGCGGTGCCCACCCGAGCGAGGCCGAACGCCTCTATGACTACTTCGTGGCGAAGGCTGCTGCCAGCGGCATCCCGACCGCAACCGGGCGTTTTGCCGCCGACATGAAGGTGGCGCTGGTCAACGACGGCCCGGTTACCTTCTGGCTACAGGTCTGAGGATGCCTGATCCCGCGGTATGACGTGGACGATCACGTTGATGAGCCCTGCGACCGGATAGGGGGTGGCCGGGCCAATCCACTGTTCTATCAGTGTCAGGGCGTGGGTTAGCTCAAGTGCGGTGCGCGGCAACAGGTTGATGACCAGAGTGCCGCAGAGGCGGGGAGCCAGCGCCCGGTAGGGCCGCTCCTGAAACAGCAGCAGCGGGTTGCCATCCTGACTGAAGAGATCGAGCAGGATGAGGTCGTACTGCTGCTCGCTCTGCTCCAGAAAGGCGAGGGCATCGGCCTGATGGAGTGCCGGAGCAGCGCGTTCATCGCTCTCCTGATGCTGGAAAAACTGCTGATAAACGGTCAGCACCTCTTCGTCGAGGTCGACGCACTCGTGGCGTGCATCGGGCCAGCGCTGACTCAGGTGGCGGGTGAGATCGCCGCCACCCAGACCCAGTTCGAGGATCTGCTCAGCCCGCTCCGGCAGCAGGCAGGCGATGACCCGTTGATGGGGCAGACAGAGGGTCGCGGGGTCGGCGAGCGACATGGCGGATTGCACCACGCCGTCTATCTCCAGCCAGCGGTGCTGGTCATTTTCCTGTACCGTGAGGCGGCGCTGGGGTTTGACGCTGAGGTGCAACAAGAGATCGGCTTGGTACGCTTGCAGATTGAAGTCCATGAATTTGCACGGCAAGATGGTTTCCGACCAGTGTAACTCAAGGATGAAACTATGTACCGGGTAGTCACCCCTCAGACAGTCGCCGAGCTGGATGCCTACTACCAGTTGCGCTGGGAACTTCTGCGTAAGCCCTTCAATCTGCCCGTCGGTTCCGAGCGGGACGAGTACGATACGGTCGCCATTCACCGGCTGATGCTGGCACCCGATGGCACTCCCATCGCGGTAGGCCGCCTCTTTATCGGCGGTGACGAGGCGCAGATCCGCTTTATGGCGCTGCGGCCCGAATATCGCGGCCAGGGGCTGGGTGCCCAAATGGTGGAAGATCTCGAGCAGTTGGCCCGCAGCGAGAAGGTGAAACGGCTGGTGATGAACGCCCGTCAGGAAGCGGTGGAGTTCTATCGCAAGTGCGGCTTTCTCGAAGTGGGGGGCGGCCCCGTCTCCTTTGGTCGGATTCCCCATCGCCAGATGATCAAATCCCTGAGCCCGTTGCAGACTATCCAGTACCGGCCGGAGTGGTGTCAGGATCTCACCACCCGCTGGTCGCGCGGGGTACCCATCAGCGAGAAGATGGGGATGCACATCAGCCACTACGATGGCCAGACTTTCCACCTCAAGGCCAATCTGGCGGCCAACTTCAACGTGCATGGCAGCATGTTTGCCGGCAGTGTCTACAGCCAGTGCGTGCTGGCGGGCTGGGGGCTGATCTGGCTGCAGCTTAAAGAGGAGGGGCTGGTGGGCGAGCCGGTGCTGGCCGAGAGCACCATCAAATATCATGGCCCGGTCGATGAGGAGCCCGAGGCGCGAGTGGCCCGCGAGGGGATGCCCGCCGTGCTGCAGCCGCTCAAACGGGGCGAGCCTGCCACCTTCAGCCTCAAGATCCAGCTGTTCAGCGGCAGCAAGCTGGCGGCGGAGTTCTGCGGTCACTACGTGGTGCAGCCGCCCCGCCGCCCGGGCCAGTAACCGCGTCGTTTCCCCATCAAACAACAAGGCCTCATCATGAGGCCTTGTCTGTTTTTACCCTTGCTGGCTGTCGCTTGTCTGCCCGGCTTGGGTCTGCACTTGGGCCTGGTTTTGGGCTTTCGGTGCGGGAGCCGGTCGCCAGAGCGGGGCGCTGTTGCCTTGCGGCGGATAGCGTACTCCCACTTCCCAGCCGCAGGCGTCCTGCTTCTGCGGGAAGCTCCAGGCCAGTGTGGGTTCCGTCAGCGGCCCGCGCCACTGGCCGAGCAGCTCGGCGCAGCGGTTGCCATTGAGCACTCCCAGATCGAGCTGCCACTGTTCGTTGACCAGATCGATCCTCCCTTGCAGCGCCAGCAGATGGGTGATGGTGGAGGCGCCAGCCTGCTCGACTTGTAGTTGCCCCTTGTCGATCTTGCCCAGCAGCTTGATGCGGTAGAAGGGGGTGTCACCCTCCTGCATCGCCTGCCACAGCTGATCCGGCGTCAGGGTGGGCGGGGTCGCCCCCTTGAACCACTCATCCAGCAGCGGATCTATCTTTACCTTGTCCCAGAACGGCTCGTCGGCATCGAGGGCAAAGCTCCCCTGCAGGGTCTGGCGCCACTCGCCTGCCGTTTTGCCATGTTCGGCTTGCAGATCGGCGCTCACGTCCGCCTTGCCTGCGAACGAGACAGGGGAGTGGAATATCTTGCCCCATTGCTGCAGATCCAGCTTGGTCGCCTGCAGTTGGAGGCGGCTGCTCTGGCCTGGTTCGCGGCCCCACTGGCCGCTCATGCTGAGGCTGCCCTCATCCGGCAGCGAGCTGGTGAGCTTGCCCAGTTGCCAGGAGCTGGGGGTCAGTTCCCCATCCAGTTCACCGTTGCGGGCGCTGAGGCCATCCCACACCAGCTCGAACCACTTGCTCTCGATACGGGCACGGCCAAGCAGCGGGCCGGGCTGATTGCCACGCAGGGCGAGATCGCTCAGGTAGAGCTGCCAGCCGGTCAGCGAGAGAGGGATGGAATCGTCGAAGGAGAGCACCTTGAGCTTGTCGAACGCCAGCTTGTGGATATCCACCTGCTGCGGGCGCCAGCCCTGCCAATCCTGCCACCACCCCTGCGGCAGGCTGATATCCATGCCGCTCAGCGCCACGTCTTTCAGGGTCAGCTTCTGCTGCTGGGTGTCGAGGGAGAGCTCGACATTGAACGCCCCTTCATAGGCCTTGCCCTGCAGTTCGCCGTCGATCTGCTGGGGCGAGAAGGCGAGCTTGCCCTTGATCTCCTCCAGCTGGAACAGGCCGCGGCCCATGTCCCCCAGGGTGCCGCTCAGATAGCCGGTGGGCTGGTTGCCCGCCTGCCAGTTGAAGGCGGTGAGCTGGCCGCTGAAGTTGTTGAAGGAGAGCTCCTGATTGATGTCGTTGAGGCTGACGCCGTCCAGCTGACCGCGATCCAGCGATACGCTTTGCAATGGGAAGCGCTGCGGGAAGCCTTGCTGTGTCAGATCCCCCAGCTCCACCCGCATGCCGCGCGCCTTGAGATCGTGCAGTTGCAGGGTGCGAGCGGGCCAGTCCAGCACCATGCCGGTCTCCAGCAGACCGTCAAACAGGTTGGTCACCAGCTTGTCGCTGCGCAGTACTTCTCCTTCCAGCCGTCCTTGCAGGTTGAGACGGGCGAAGGTGAACTGCGGAGTCTCCAGCTGGCCGATATTGAGGCTCAGGTTGGCCTGTGGCTGCCGTTTCGGATCGATCAGCTCCCAGTCACTCAGGGTGGCATTGAGGCCGCGCAGGGTCAGCTCAGGGCTCTCCAGACTGAGGCGATCGATGGTGCTGTCGCTGATGGTGAGGGAGTGCACCGGCAGGCTGGGCAGCTGGTTGGGTAGCGGCAGCTTGATGGCGGGGCGAATGAGGTCGAGATGGGCGATCCGCACATCGCGGCTCAGCCAGTCGATGCTCTCTATCTCCAGATAGATCTTGTCGAGGGAGACCGCATCGCCGTAGCGCACCTGCTCCGCCAGCAGGGTGTAGGGGTGGAGCGGGTTGAATACCAGTCGCCCTATGGTGACGGGTACGCCGGTCTGCTGGCTGATCCAGCTGGCGATGGGGCCTTTGGCGCGCTCGGCGTCGAACAGGCCGAGGGCAACCCAGACAAAGAGCAGCAGGAAGGCAAAGGTGTAGAGCAGGCCGCGTAGCCAGGAATTCATAAGTGCTTTCCTCCTGTATTGGTTGAGTGATCAGGCGTTGGCAGCGTGATTCCGCAGGTCAGGCATTGGAATAGTGATCCCGTAAGCCAAGCCAGCGCCGTATCAAGGGTTCGACATGACTCGGATGCCTATCCATAAGGAAGCGCGCCATCTTCTGTACCTGCGGAATAAGCGGTTGATCCCGCACCAGATCGGCGATCTTGAGATCGGCCAGACCGGTCTGGCGGGTGCCGAGCAGTTCCCCCGGGCCGCGCAGCTCCAGATCGCGCTGGGCGATGAGGAAGCCGTCGTTGGTCTCACGCAGCACCCCGAGCCGGCTCTGGGCCGTTTTGGACAAGGGGGCATGATAGAGCAGCACGCAGTGCGAGGCTACCGCCCCGCGTCCGACCCGACCGCGCAGCTGGTGCAACTGCGCCAGCCCGAGCCGTTCCGGGTTCTCGATGATCATCAGACTGGCGTTGGGCACATCCACCCCCACCTCGATGACGGTGGTAGCGACCAGCAGTTGCAGTATGCCTGCCTTGAACTCCTCCATCACCCGCTGTTTCTCGACCGGGCGCATCCGGCCGTGTACCAGCCCGATATGCAGGCCGGGCAGCAGGTTTTGCAGCTCGGCGGCGGTATCCTCGGCAGCCTGACACTCCAGCACCTCCGACTCCTCGATCAGGGTGCAGACCCAGTAGGCCTGCTTGCCTTCGGTGCAGGCGAGCTTGACCCGCTCGATCACATCGCCGCGTCGGCTGTCGGGCAGCGCCACCGTGGTGATGGGGGTTCGGCCCGGCGGCAGTTCGTCGATGACCGAAGTATCGAGGTCGGCATAGGCGGTCATCGCCAGGGTACGGGGGATGGGGGTGGCGGTCATGATGAGCTGATGGGGATGTACCCCTTCACGCTCCCCTTTCTCGCGCAGGGCGAGGCGCTGATGCACCCCGAATCTGTGCTGTTCATCGATGATGACCAGCGCCAGACGCTGGAACACCACCTGCTCCTGAAAGATGGCGTGGGTGCCCACCACCATCTTGACGCTGCCATCGGCGATGGCGGCCAGCGCCTCCTCCCGCGCCTTGCCTTTCTGCTTGCCCGCCAGCCAGCCGACTCCGATGCCGAGCGGCTCCAGCCACTTAGCGAAGTTGATGGCGTGCTGTTCCGCCAGCAGCTCGGTCGGCGCCATCAGCCCCACCTGACAGCCGTTGCCGATAGCTTGCAGGGCGGCCAGCGCCGCGACCAGGGTCTTGCCGGAACCCACATCCCCCTGCACCAGCCGCATCATGGGGTGACTCTGTTGCAGATCCTTGCTTATCTCGGCCACCACCCGACTCTGGGCGCCGGTGGGCTTGAACGGCAGGGCGCCGAGCAGTTTCTCGACCAGCGCGGGCGCAGGTTTGAGGGCGCGGGCCAGCTGGGTTTGTGCCTGAGCGCGCACCTTGAGTACCGAGAGGTTGTGCGCCAGCAGCTCCTCCAGCACCAGCCGCTGCTGGGCCGGATGCTGGCCGCTTTCGAGCAGTGGTAGTGCCACCGAGGGGGGCGGACGGTGCAACAGGCGCAGGGCGGCGGCCAGTTCAATCTGATGGGGATAGAGTCCGGCGGGCAGCAGCTCCTCCACGCCATAGAGGTCGAGCTGGGCCAGCGCCTGATCGGTGAGGTTGCGCAGGGTGAGCTGGCGCAGCCCTTCGGTGGTCGGGTAGACGGGGGTGAGTGCCTCTTCGGTTTGGCCTGCCTGCTCCTCACCGAGCAGCTTGTACTCGGGGTGGGCCATCTCCAGCCCGTATTTGCCGGGGCGCACCTCGCCAAAACAGCGGATCAGGCGGCCCGCCGCCAGACTGTTTTTCTGGGCGGCGGTGAAGTTGAAGAAGCGCAGGGTGAGGGTGCCGGTGCCATCGCTGATGCGACAGACCATCATGCGGCGGCGTCCCATCACCAGCTGAGTGTCCTGGATTTCGCCCTCGACAGCGCCGTGCAGGCCGGGCGGCAGATCACCGATGGGCCACACCTGGGTGCGGTCCTCGTAGCGCAGGGGGAGGTGGAACAGCAGATCCTGTACCGTGGCCAGCCCCAGCCGCTCGAGCTTCTCCAGCATCTTGCTGCCGACACCCTTGAGGCTATCGAGAGGAATTTTATCCAATTTCATCAATTAGATGCCCGAAAACACTGTAAATATGTCCAGATGATAGGGGTTGTTGAGGGGCCGATGCAAGCCGAGTTGCTGCTGGCTGGGCCGTCAAAGCGGGGGAAACGGCGGATATAACAAAGGCCTGCCGAAAACGGGAGGCCTTGGTCTGATTGCCGTTGGGCGGGGTGGGCGCTGCGCGCCCCGGGGTCAGATGATCCGCTTGAGCAGCAGATGAGCCTTGACCCGGTGGATCCGTCCCAGCAGCTTGCGCACCTGTTCCGGGTAGTCCTGGATCTGTTCCACCTGATCGAAGTGGCTGATCCGCATGGTGTTGGTCAGGATGTTCTCCCGCTCCGCATTGAACTGAGGACGCAGCAGGTGGCGACGATCGTGTACCAGCAGGCCATTCTCCAGATCCAGCGCCCAGGCGCGGGGGTTGAGGTTGTTGCCGGTGAGCAGGGCCCACTCGTCATCCACGAAGATCCCCTTGAGATGGTAGGAGTTGCGCTCGCAACACCAGAGCATCAGGTTGAGGCGACCGTCGTCGATGTGGCGCTGGTTGCGCTCGGCAAACTTGCGCAGGTTGGTCTCGTAGAGATAGGGCAGGCCACCGATGGTGGAGAACTTCTCTTCCGGCGGAATGAAGAAGTCGTTGGCGGTCTTGTCGCCCACTACGATGGTGACTTTGCAACCGCGCTGCAGCAGATCCTCGATATCCTTGCTCAACTCCTTGGGCGGGTTGAAGTAAGGGGTGCAGATGAAGATCTCCCGCTCGGTGGCGCGCACCAGATTGCGGATCATCAGGTTGAGCTGATTGTTGCGCTTGCCCAGACCCACCATGGGGGTGACGGCCACCTCCTGGGTGTTGACCGGCATGGTGGCGAAGCGGTACTGCCCCTGACGCAGACTCAGCTTGAAGCGGCGGATCGGCCCCTTCAGCTGTTTGGCGCTGGGCACGTCGCTGCGATCCAGCCGCTGCACGGCGTCGCTCTTCACGAACAGGTCATCCACGTAGTTGACCATGCTGCGGGCCAGCTCCGGGCTGATGATCTGGTGATAGCGGTCGAAGCGGTAGCGATCCTGCTGGTGCAGGTAGATGTCGTTGAGGCTGGCACCGGAGTAGAGCACCGCATCGTCAAAGATGAAGCCCTTGAGGTGCAACACGCCGAGCAGCTCGCGCCCTTTGACCGGCACGCCGTAGATTTCGATCTGGTGCTCGTGTTCGGCAGCCATGGCCTGATACATCAGGTGGTTGCCGCCCTGCTTGCCTTTGCCGATCAGGCCGCGCTGGGCACGGTGGAAGTCGACGAACAGCTTGATGTCGAGGGCCGGATTGCGCTGCTTGGCGGCGTAGAGGGCGGAGAGGATCTCCCGGCCTGCTTCGTCATCCTGCAGATAGAGCGCGACCAGATAGATGCGCCGGGTGGCACTGGCGATAAGCGCAAGAATGCGGCGTTTGAAATCCTGGGCGCTATAGAGCACTTCAAACTGATCCGCTGCGACGGCGATCTGGGGCAGGCGCGCCAGCAGTTGTCGATAATGGGCCGATGAATGCATAGATAAACCTGAAATCACGGGGTTAAGCGTTCCACTCGGAGCGATGAATAGGCGATTCTAGCAATCTCGCCCTCTCAGCCAAAGAAAGAATCATCAGAAAGATGAAAAAGGCCTCACGAGTGAGGCCTTTTTGTCAGCATTTCCCCCTTGTCAGAGGAAGCTGTAGATGATCATCGCCATCACGCCGCCAGTGGTGCCGATGATGGTCTCCATCACGGTCCAGGTCTGCAGGGTCTGCTTCTCGGTCAGGCCGAGGTAGCGGTTCGCCAGCCAGAAACCGGAGTCGTTGACGTGGGAGAGCACGATGGCACCGCCACCGATTGCGATGGTGACGGCAGCCAGCTGGGCACCGTTCAGGCCGAGCGGCTCCAGCATCGGCAGCACCAGACCACAGGCGGTCAGCATGGCGACGGTGGCAGAGCCCTGAATCACCCGCACCGCAGCGGCCAGAATGAAGGCCAGCGCGACGATGGGCAGACCGGAGTCGGCCAGCATGTTGCCAAGGGCGGCACCCACGCCGGAATCAACCAGCACCTGCTTGAAGACGCCACCGGCACCGGTAACCAGAATGATGACGCCCGCCGGCTGGATGGCGCTGTTGCAGACGCTCATCACCTCGTCACGGGACATGCCGCGGCGAATACCCAGCAGATAGAAGGCGGCCAGACAGGCGACCATGATGGCGGTGAAGGGGTGACCGATGAACTCCAGCCAGTTGTGCAGGGTAGAGCCCGCCTCGACAAAGCGGCCGACGATGGTCTTGAGGCCGATCATCAGCAGCGGCAGGCCGATGAGGCCCATGGCCAGCCCGAAGGAGGGCAGGGATTTGCTGTCATCGTGAACGCTGTTCTGGGCATCGGCGGGCAGCGGCACATCGACGATCTTGCTGATGAAGTCACCGAACAGCGGGCCCGCCAGGATCAGCGCCGGCACGGCGGCGATCAAGCCGAACAGGATCATGTAGCCGAAGTCGGCACCCAGCTGGGATGCCACCAGGATCGGGCCCGGCGCCGGAATAAGGAAGGCCTGGCAAGTGGCGATACCGGCCAGCAGGGCGATACCGATCTTAACCACGCTGCCGCCGCCACGACGGACGATGGCGAAGGCGACGCCGATTAGCAGCACCACGGCCACGTCAAAGAAGAGCGGCAGGGCGCAGACAAAGCCGGTCAGGGCCATGGCCCAGTTGGCGCGCTTGACGCCAAACTTGCCGAGCAGAGTGTGAGCCACCCGGTCGAGGGCACCGGTCACTTCCATCACCTTGCCGAACATGGCGCCCAGCGCCACCACTACCGCGACGAAACCGAGGGTGCCACCCATCCCTTTCTGGATGGTGGCGGCGATATCGGCCGGGTTCATGCCAGCGGCGAGACCCGCCACCATGGAGACCAGGATCAGGGCTACCACGGCGTGGAGCCGGGCCTTCATCACCAGGAAGAGCAGCAGCACGATCGAGCCGGCGGCTGTCATGATCAGGGAGAGGTCAGACATTGTTATGCGTTCCTTTTTCCAAGTTCAGTCGTGACACCTTGCCGATCCGTCGGCAAACCATATCTTTATGATTTATTTAGATTTATGGCAAGGGCTCAACATCATATGCCCAGGTGACTATGGGTTTGCTCAGTCTGTGGCAGACTTCACATTTTCAATCGTTACCGGTAACATGTTACCGGTAACGTGTTAGATTAGAACCCATCAACAGCTGGTTTTTTGAAAAGTGGGACAGAGGTCAAATTATGGCGGGTAAGTGCATTATCGTGATGGGTGTGTGTGGTAGCGGCAAATCCAGCGTGGGTCTGAAAGTGGCCGAAGCGCTGGGCGCCAAGTTCATCGATGGTGATGACCTGCACCCCAAGGCCAACATCCAGAAGATGGCTGGTGGCAACCCCCTCAACGATGAGGATCGTGCCCCCTGGCTGGAGCGGATCCGCGACGCCGCCTACAGTCTCGAGCAGAAGAACGAGACCGGCATCATTGTCTGTTCCGCCCTCAAAAAGAAGTACCGCGACCAGATCCGCGAAGGCAACGAGTCGGTCAGCTTCATCTTCCTCGATGGCAGCCAGCCGCTGATCCTCGAGCGGATGCGTGCCCGCAAGGGCCACTTCATGCGTGAAAGCATGGTACAAAGTCAGTTCGATACGCTGGAGCGCCCGGATGGCGAAGCCGGTGTATTCCACATTGATATAGACGGCACCTTCGAACAGGTGGTTGACCGCGCCGTCACAGCATTGGAGCAAGCCCAATGATTCATCAGGTAATTTCCGACGTCACCGCCCGCATCCGCGAGCGCAGTGTCGCCCGTCGTCAGGCATTTCTGGCCCGCATCCAGCGTCAGGCAGAGCAGGGCAAGACCCGTGCCGCGCTGGCCTGCGGCAACCTGGCCCACGCCGTGGCCGCCTGCAGCAGTGACGAGAAGGGTCGCATTCTCGATATGACCCGCGCCAACGTCGGCATCGTCACCGCCTACAACGATATGCTGAGCGCCCATCAGCCCTATCAGGGCTATCCGGATCAGATCAAGGCGGTGCTGGCCGAGCTGGGTCACAGCGCCCAGGTCGCCGGCGGCGTGCCCGCCATGTGCGACGGCGTGACTCAGGGTCAGCCGGGGATGGACATGTCCCTCTTCTCCCGCGACCTGATCGCCCAGGCGACCGCACTGTCGCTCTCTCACAACACCTTTGATGCCACCCTGCTTCTCGGTATCTGCGACAAGATCGCTCCGGGTCAGATCATGGGGGCCCTCTCCCACGCTCACCTGCCGACTGCATTTGTTCCTGCTGGCCCGATGGCGAGCGGCATCAGCAATGACGAGAAGGTGAAGGTGCGTCAGAAGTACGCTGCCGGTGAAGTGGGTCGCGATGCCCTGCTGGAGATGGAGTGCGGCGCCTACCACGCGGCAGGCACCTGTACCTTCTACGGCACCGCCAACACCAACCAGCTGGTATTCGAGGCCATGGGCCTGATGCTGCCGGGCTCTGCCTTTGTGCACCCGCATAGCGAGCTGCGTCGCGCCCTGACCGCCGAAGCGGCCCGCCGTATTAGCGCCATGATCCCGGGTTCCCCGGCCTATCGCCCGCTGAGCGAGGTGCTGGACGAGCGCTCGCTGGTCAACGGTCTGGTGGCCCTGCTCGCCTCTGGCGGCAGCACCAACCACAGTATCCACATGGTGGCGCTGGCCCGCGCCGCCGGTCTGGTACTGACCTGGGATGACATCAGCGATCTCTCCGACGTTGTGCCGCTCTTGGTTCGCATGTACCCGAACGGCCCGGCCGACGTCAACGCCTTCGAACAGGCGGGCGGCGTGCCCGGCCTGATGCGCCGTCTGGCCGAAGAGGGGCTGATCCACATGGATGCCACCCCGGTCTTTGGCGAGATGCAGGATTACCTCAGCCGTCCGGCACTGGTCGATGGCCAGCTGGTATGGCAGCCGGTGGGCGAGAGCGGCGATGCGAGCGTGTTGTCACCTTCCGGCAGCGTATTCCAGGCCACTGGTGGCACCAAGCTGCTGGCGGGCAATCTGGGCCGCGCCGTGGTCAAGGTCTCCGCCGTGGCTCCCGAGTATCGGGTTATCGAAGCGCCAGCGCGGGTCTTCTCCTCCCAGCATGCGGTGGAAGCGGCCTACAAGGCGGGCGATCTCAATCAGGATGCCGTTATCGTGGTGCGCCACAATGGTCCGGCCGCTAACGGCATGCCGGAGCTGCACAAGCTGATGCCGGTGCTCGGCAACCTGCAGAAGGCGGGTTACAAGGTGGCGCTGGTCACCGATGGCCGTCTCTCCGGCGCCTCCGGCAAGATCCCGGCCGCCATCCACGTCACCCCGGAAGCGCTGCACGGCGGGGCCATTGGCCTGCTTGCTGACGGTGACCTGCTGCGGGTTGACGCGGTAAACGGCAGCCTCGACTGCCTGACCGATTTGAGTGGCCGTACCCAGGCCGAGATTGACCTCACTCTGGAACAAGAGGGGTGGGGCCGTGAACTGTTCAGCGTGATGCGTCGCGCGGTATCGAGCGCCGAGTGTGGCGCCACCATCTTTGACTAAGGAAGAGCTATGCAGAACTGGAAAGTGACCCCGGCCGAGGTGTTTGCCGCCTCCCCGCTGGTACCCGTGATGGTTATCAACGAGCTGGATCAGGCCCTGCCGATGGCCAAGGCGCTGCTCGACGGCGGCATCTCTGTCTTCGAAATCACCCTGCGCACCCCGGTGGCGCTCGATGCCATTGCCCTCATCGCCAAGGCGATGCCGGATGCCATGGTCGGTGCCGGTACCGTGCTCAACTGCGAGCAGTTTGACGCAGCCGTCGCTGCCGGTGCCCGCTTCGTCATCTCCCCAGGGATGACGCCAGCCCTGCTGGCCCACGCGGCCAAGAGCACGGCGCCGCTGATCCCGGGCGTTGCTACTCCGTCTGAAGTGATGCAGGCGCTGGAAGCGGGCTATGACCACCTGAAGTTCTTCCCTGCCGAAGCGAACGGCGGTACCAAGGTGCTCTCCGCCATTGCCGCCCCGCTGCCCCAGGTGAAGTTCTGCCCCACCGGCGGTATCGGCCCGAAAAACGTGGCCGACTATCTGGCACTCAAATGCGTGGCCACCGTCGGCGGCTCCTGGATGCTGCCGGCTGATGCGGTCAAGAGCGGCAACTGGGAAGAGGTAACCCGCCTCTCCCGCGAAGCGGTTGAACTGGTTAAACGCTAAGCATCAATTGTGCAGAAAACCAAACAGGCCACCCTCGGGTGGCCTGTTTGCTATCAGCGTGGCTTCAGTGTGTGCGGGAAGGGATTACCCCAGACTCTCCCCGACATAGAGGGAGAAGCCGATATCCTTGCGGGTGTCGGGTTGGGATTGGCCGTTGAGACGCGCCAGCAGCATGGTGGCCGCCTCCCGACCGATCGCTTCCCGCGGGGTGGCGATACTGGCCAGTTTGGGGGTCATGGCGTGGCCGATGTCGAGAGCGTTGCAACCGGCGATGGCGATCTGCTGGGGCACCGGGATCCACTTGGCCTGACACTGCAGCAGAGCACCCACCGCCAGGTCATCGTTGGTGCAGAACAGGCCGTCGAGGTCGGGATAGCGTACCAGCGCCTGATCCAGCAGCTCGCCCCCCAGAGTGAAGCTGGAGGATTGTTCGGTCAGCAGATGCTGGCCGGTGAGGCCGAAGTCGGTCATCGCCTGATAGTAACCCTCCATCCGCAGCTGGGTGCGCACGTCGAGCCGTGCCCCCAGATAGACCACCTTGCGTCGGCCCCGGCGCAGCATCTCTGTTACCATGGCCCGGGCGGCGGCTCTATGGTCCATGCCGACCACCATGTCGATGGGGGTTTGCGGCAGATCCATGGTCTCCACCACCGGAATGCCGGCGGTGGCGATCATCTTGCGGGTGCGTTCGGTGTGCTGGCTGTCGGAGAGGATCAGCCCATCCACGTGATAGGAGAGCAGGGACGCGACCTGCTCCTCCTCCCGCTCCGGACTGTAGCCGTAGTGGGCCAGCAGGGTCTGGTAACCGGCCGGTCGGGTCACTGACTCGATGCCGTGGATCACCGCCGAGAAGACCTGGTTGGAGAGGGAGGGGATCAGGATGCCGATCGCCTTGCTGGTCGCGTTGGAGAGAATGTCCGGCGCCCGGTTGGGGATATAACCCAGCTCTTCCACCACAGCCGCGATCCGCTCGCGGGTCCCCTCCGCCACGGTCTGCGGGTCGCGCAGATAGCGGCTGACAGTCATCTTGGTCACGCCGGTCTGGTCGGCGATATCTTGCAGGGTGGGGCGGCGCTTGCGGGTGGGGCTCATAGAGGTGTCCAACGTGGATGTTACATGTAACATTACCGTTTTTGGCGGATAAAGTCAGCATATGAAGCCGTTTTTGCAGGAGTTTTCCGATGATCAGAGGCAAGCAGTTCGTGGATTTCCGGTTCGAGCAACAGGATGTGGAGGGGGAACAGTTCTCGGAGTGCCGCTTTATCGGCTGCAACTTCTCCTGGCTGGATCTGAGCGATAGCCGCTTCATTGACTGCAGCTTCTACGATCGGGAGAGTGAACGGGGCTGCCTGTTGCAGGGTTGCGAGCTGCGCGAGGCCAGCTTCCTGCGCTGCGATCTCACCATGGCCGACTGCAGCCGCAGCCAGTGTCTGGGGCTGGAGATGCGCGACTGTCAGGCGGTCGGCATCAACTTCGGCCATGCCAGCTTCGCCAACCAGATCACCGCGAAAAGCTACTTCTGCGAGGCCCATCTGACCGGCAACAACTTCAGCTACGCCAGCTTCGAGGGCTGCCTGCTGGAGAAGTGCGAGCTGACCGGCAACCGTTGGCAGGGGGCCAACCTGTTTGGTGCCTCGCTGGTGGGTTCCGATCTTAGCGGCTCCGAGTTTGGCCAGATTGACTGGACCAGCTTCAAGCTGCAGGGCTGCGATCTGCGCCAGTGCGATCTGCCGGGGCTGGATCTGCGCCGGGTCGATCTGCAGGGAGTACAGATCAACGAGGATCAGCAGCAGACATTGCTGGAGCAGATCGGTCTGGTTGTCTTCCCCTGAGCCGAGCGAAAAAATAGGTAATTTTTCATCAAATGGGACCGACAGTGGGGAGGGCGCTCCTGAAACGACAAAAGCCTGCGTGAGGCAGGCTTTTGCTAGTGAGTGTGTGACGCGTTTGTCGGCCGGGTTGACTCAACCCTTGGCCAGCCATTTGGTCGGGTTGATCGCCTCGCCCTGATAGCGAATTTCGAAGTAGAGGCCCGGTCTGTCCTGACCGCCACTGTCACCGACCAGCGCCACCGGTTCACCCTGTTCCACGTTCTGGCCAACCTGACGCAGCAGCGACTGATTATGACCGTAGAGGCTCATATAGCCTTTACCGTGGTCGATCACCAGCAGCATACCGAAGCCGTCGAGCCAGTCGGCGTAGACCACTTGTCCCGGTGCAACCGCCTTGACCTGGGTTCCTTCGCTGGCGCCGATCAGGGTGCCTTTCCACTTGAGCTGGGCGGTACGGGGCGAGCCATAGGAGATGAGGATCGGTCCCTGCACCGGCCAGCGCAGGCTGCCATTGGTCTTGAGGCCGCTATAGTGACCGGCACTGCTGATGCCCGAGCCGCGCTCCGGTTTGCTGCTGGCCACCTCTTCGGCAGGTTCTGCCGGTTTGACGGTTTTATTCTGCTGGGCGGCGAGTCGTTGTTGCTCGGCGCGGCGCTGTTCGGCCAGCTTGCGCTGACGCTCCTGCTCCGCTTTCAGCTTGGCCAGCCGTTCCCGCTCGGCCCGTTCACGGCGCTCCTGCTCTTCCCGCTTGCGACGCAGCTCTTCCAGCCGGGCTTTCAGCGCTTTCTCCGCCTTGACCAGCTTGGTGAGCTTCTGCTCGTCATCCTGTACCGACTGCTGCAACTGGTTGCGCACCTTGGCCCGGCTCTGCTGGCTGGCCAGCAGGCTCTGGTGATGTTCCTGCTGTTCGGCAAGCAGGGTCTGCAGTCTGGTTTCGGTCTCTTTGGTTGCCTGCTGGTTTTTCGCCAGCTTGTCGCGGGTGGCGCGCAGGGCGTCGATGGCCTCGATGCGGGCCTTGTTGAGGTAGTCGTAGTAGTCGAGTGAGCGGCTCAGTTTGGCCGGATCCTGCTGATTGAGCAGCAGTTTGAGGTAGTCGTGGTTGCCCGCCTGAAAGGCGCTCTCCGCCTGTTTGGCCAGCAACTGTTTCTGATGTTTGGCTTGAACTTCCAGCGCCAGCTTGTCTTTTTGCAGGGTCGCCAGCGTCTGCTGGTTCTGCTTCAACTGCTGCCTGGTCTGGTTGAGTTTGGCGGCGGCGGCCGAGATGGCCTGCTCGTCAGCCTTGAGCTGGGTATTGAGCTTGGCAAGCTCCTGCTTGCTGAGCTTGATGGTCTGCTGTTGTTCTTTGATCTGGGACTGCATGGTCCCCAGCTGCTGATTGGCGGCCAAAGCCGGTTTGCTGGCGCCAAACGACAGGCAAAAAAACAGCGCGCCGGCCAACAGGCCGACGCGACTGGTTTTCTGTGAAATAACTTCGCATCCCCGCATGGGGAAGGATTATTTCAGAATCATCAGGGGCTTGCCAGTCATTTCCGGCGGCACCGGCAGACCCATCAGGGTCAGCATGGTGGGGGCCAGATCGGACAGTTTGCCACCCTCAACTACCTCGGCTTTGCGACCGAAATAGATGAGCGGAACCGGCAGATTGGTGTGGGCGGTGTGGGCCTGACCAGTCTCTTCGTCCAGCATCTTCTCGGCGTTGCCGTGGTCGGCAGTGATCAGGCACTCGCCACCCACTTCGGCCAGGGCGTCGGTGACGCGACCGATGCAGTGGTCAACGGCTTCACACGCTTTGACGGCGGCATCGAACACACCGGTGTGACCAACCATGTCGCCATTCGGGTAGTTACAGATGATGACGTCGTACTTGCCGCTCTTGATGGCCGCAACCAGCTTGTCGGTCAGTTCTTCGGAGCTCATCTCCGGCTGCAGGTCATAGGTCGCCACTTTCGGGCTGGCCACGATCTCGCGATCTTCGCCGGTGAAGCAGGACTCTTCGCCACCGTTGAAGAAGAAGGTGACGTGAGCGTATTTCTCGGTTTCGGAGATGCGCAGCTGGGTCTTGCCCTGCTTGGCCAGCCACTCACCCAGGGTGTTGACCAGAGCGGTCGGCGGGTAGGCGCAGGCAGTTTTGATGTCGGCCGCGTATTCGGTCAGCATCACGAAGTTCAGCTTCGGCTCAACGGCACGGGCGAAGCCGGTGAAGTCGGTGTCAACGAAGGCGCGGGTGATTTCACGGGCACGGTCGGCACGGAAGTTCATGAAAATCAGCGCATCGCCATCTTCCATCGGGGCAGCTTCGCCGATGCGGGTCGCTTTGACGAACTCGTCGTTCTCGTCGCGGGCATAGGCGGCAGCCAGCGCTTCGGTGGCGCTCTCGGCGGTGAACTCGCCCTTGCCTTGGGTCATCAGGTCATAGGCTTGCTGCACGCGATCCCAGCGGTTGTCACGGTCCATGGCGAAGTAACGACCGATCATGGAGGCGAAACGACCCTTGCCCAGCTTGGCGAACAGGGCGTCGAACAGCTCGATGGAGGACTGGGCGGAGCGCGGCGGAACGTCGCGGCCATCCAGGAAGGCGTGCAGATAGATCTTCTCGGCGCCACGCTTGGCAGCCATTTCGATCATGCCCATGATGTGCTCTTCGTGGCTGTGTACGCCACCCGGGGACATCAGGCCCATGATGTGAACGGCTTTGCCGTTGGTCACGGCAGCGTCAACAGCCTTGGCCAGCTCGACGTTCTGGAAGAATTCGCCGTCCTGGATGTCTTTGGAGATGCGGGTCAGCTCCTGATAGACGATGCGACCGGCACCGATGTTGACGTGGCCTACTTCAGAGTTGCCCATCTGGCCATCCGGCAGACCGACATCCAGACCGGAGCCGGAGATCAGGGTGCTGGTGTAGTCACGGGCCAGACGATCGAGGTTGGGAGTCTTGGCGGCAGCGACGGCGTTGTGCTCTTGCTTGGTGCTGTAGCCCCAACCGTCCATGATGACCAGAACCAAAGGTTTCTTAGCTGTTGACATAAGACTATGTCCTCTCGGATTGGAAAAAATGCGGGAAATGAAACTAGCGTAATATTACTACATCTGCCGAAATAGTCACCTGATAGCCAAGGGGCGCTCCCGTGGCCCCGCAAGCCACGCCTTTCCTGCCATGCTCGCTGCCCAATGATGATGGGAGCCTGCTCGCGCTTTGCCGCCAAGATGGCTGATCTTATCAATACCCCCATGTATACTCGGGCCCTTGTCTTGGTCCCTGGATAGTAGAAGATGCAAGAGTATTTGGATTTTGCGGCCCGTAACCCGCTGCTGACCGCAGCCTGGTTAGGTCTGGCTGGCACCCTGGTTTACACCACTGTGCGTGCCCGTTTGTCCCCGGTAAAAACCGTCAACAATCACACCGCGACCCTGCTGATCAACCGCGAGAATGCCACCGTGGTGGATATTCGCAGTCAGGAAGAGTATGCCAAGGGCCATCTGGCCGGTGCCCAGCACCTGCCGCTGACCCAGATCCAGAGCAATAATCTGGGCCCGGTTGAAAAGCATAAAGATGCCCCCATCATAGTGGTGTGCGAGTCGGGAATGACTGCGGGCGGCGCGGGCCGTCAGCTGAGCAAAGCTGGCTTCAAGCAGGTTTATGTGCTCGGCGGTGGCATGGCCCAATGGCGTGCAGAAAATCTGCCGGTAACCAAGAAACGCTGATTTAAGCAGGGCCTGAGCCCACTTATCCATATAACAAGGAATCAAACGAAATGGCTGACGAGATCAACAACCAGGAAGTACAACCGGAATTCCACATCCAGCGTGTTTACACCAAGGATGTCTCTTTCGAAGCGCCGAACACCCCGCACATCTTCCAGAAAGAGTGGCAGCCGGACGTCAAGCTGGATATGGATACCAAGACCAACATCCTGGCTGAGAACGTGTACGAGGTTGTCCTGACCCTGACCGTGACTTGCAAACTGGAAACCGAAACCGCCTTCCTGTGCGAAGTACAGCAAGCCGGTATCTTCACCATCGGTAACCTGCCGGAGCCGCAACTGGCTCACTGCCTGGCTGCCTTCTGCCCGAACATCCTGTTCCCGTATGCCCGCGAAGCCGTGGCCAACATGGTGAGCAAGGGTTCCTTCCCGCAGCTGAACCTGGCACCGGTCAACTTCGATGCCCTGTTTGCCCAGCACATGGCGCAAGCACAGGCCCAGCAGGCGACTGCGGAAGCCTGATAATGGCTGACCAGATCGCTATCTCGGTCTTGGGGGCGGGGTCTTATGGCTCCGCCCTTGCCATTTCTCTGGCGCGCAACGGTCATCCGACCCTGCTGTGGGGTCACGACCCCGCTCATGTTGCCGAGCTGGAACAAGACCGCTGCAACAAGGCATTTTTGCCTGATGTCCCTTTTCCTGCCGATCTGCAGCTAACTGCGGATCTGCAACGTGCGGTACAGGCTGCCCCCGTGCTGCTGCTGGTCGTGCCAAGCCATGTATTTGGTGATGTACTGACCCTGATCAAACCCTTCCTGCGCCCCGATACCCGTATCGCCTGGGCCACCAAGGGTCTGGAGCCGGACAGTGGCCGTCTGCTGCAGGACGTGGCCCGTGAAGTGCTGGGTGACGAGATGCCGCTGGCGGTCATCTCCGGCCCAACCTTCGCCAAGGAGCTGGCTGCCGGTTTGCCGACCGCCATCTCGGTCGCCTCGACTCACGACGAGTTCGCCGACGATCTCTCCCATCTGCTGCACTGTGGCCGTTCGTTCCGGGTCTATACCAATCCGGATTTCGTCGGTCTACAGCTGGGTGGAGCGGTGAAGAACGTCATCGCTATCGGTGCCGGTCTCTCCGACGGGCTCGGGTTTGGCGCCAATGCCAGAACCGCGCTCATCACCCGGGGTCTGGTGGAGATGCAGCGTCTGGGTGCGGCGCTGGGTGCCGATGCCAAAACCTTTATGGGGATGGCGGGGCTCGGGGATCTGGTGCTCACCTGTACCGACAACCAGTCGCGCAACCGTCGCTTCGGGCTGGCCCTCGGGGCCGGCAAGGATGTGAACACCGCCATGACCGAGATCGGTCAGGTGGTAGAGGGGTATCGCAACACCAAAGAGGTGCATCTGCTGGCGGCCCGCTGCGGCGTCGAGATGCCCATCTGCGAGCAGATCTTCAAGGTGCTCTACGAGGGTAAGAACCCGAAAGAGGCGGCCATCGCCCTGTTGTCGCGAGACAAGAAGGACGAGTAATCTGCCGATTGCCCATGCAAAAGGCCCCGCCATCTGGCGGGGCCTTTTCTTTGCTGCAAGGGCTGCAAATCAGTAGTAGGAGTGGTCGCCGCGCTGGTGCTCGGTGGCGTCTTTCACGCCGTTTAGCTCACCCGGGAACTTCTCCAGCAGCTGCTTCTCGATCCCCTCTTTCAGGGTGTAATCGACCATGGAGCAACCGTTGCAACCACCGCCAAACTGCAGGATGGCCAGTTTGTCTTCAGTCAGCTCGACCAGGGTGACCTTGCCACCGTGACCGGCCAGCATGGGGTTCACTTCGGACATCAACACGTACTCGATGCGCTCGATCAGCGGCGCGTCGTCGGCCACTTTACGCATCTTGGCGTTCGGTGCTTTCAGGGTGAGCTGGGAGCCCATCTGATCGGTCACGAAGTCGATGGTGGCATCCACCAGGAAGGGGGCGCTCAGGGGATCGACCATGCAGTCGAAGCCGCTGAAGGGCAGGTGTTGATCTTCCGGGTCCACGGCATCGGGCGGGCAATACGATACGCCACACTCGGCATTCTGGGTTCCCGGATTGACCACAAACACCCGGATATTGGTGCCATCAGGCTGTTTTTCCAGCAGTTTACGGAAATGGGCCTGGGCGGCGTCGGAAATGCTGATCATCACTATCCTCATAAACCTGAGTGTACGACTAGGGTATTCATGATAACGCGGTTATTAATGCTTGGGTAGCATGCCGATGGCTACTTGCTGTGCCGCAGGGTACGACAGATTGCCCACACTTCTACCTTTGTGATGCCGCTCTCATGGAGCAAACGGCTGAGCTGACCGGCGGTGGCGCCTGTGGTCACGACGTCATCGAGCAGGGCGACATGGCGATAGTGGTGAGGGCGGATCCGGAATGCCCCGCGCAGATTGCGCCGACGCTGCCCGGCGCTCAGGGTTGTTTGCTGCGGTGTTGCCTTGATGCGCTGCAACAGGGTGTTGTCGCAGGGAATGCCGGTGAACTCGCCAAGGGGGTGCGCGATCTCCTCCGCCTGATTGAACCCGCGCCGCCACTGCCGCCACCAGTGCAGGGGAACCGGAATGATCGCCTCCGGCGGCTCGCAGCCATCCAGATGATCGGCCAAGAGGCGTGCCAGTAGCGGCGCCAGCAGGATCTGGCCGGAATATTTGAGCCGGGGGATCAGCATGGGGTAGGGGGTTTGGTAGTCGCCGATCACCTGCAACCGCTCCCAAGGGGGAGGTCTGCGCTGGCAGCGGCCGCAGACCGGTATGCTCTCTTCTATATAGTCAGTCAGCGGTGCGGCGCAGAGGCGGCATCTCGGCTGTGACTGGTGCAGCGCCTGCCGACACCAGCTGCAGAGCAGGGGCTCGTTGTCGCAAGGTTGATGACAGAGGAGGCAACTCCCTTGCCAGTCGCCGTGGTTGCCGAGCAGCGGGCTTGCTTTAGCGAGCAGTCGCTTTAACATGCTGACCCCAAGTGCATGAACAGGGATCTTGAGTCTAGATGAGCATATCGGTAGAGCAGTTTGGCCAGGGGCCCGATCTGGTGCTGTTGCACGGTTGGGGGATGAATGGTGCGGTCTGGCATGGTATTGCCCGGCAGTTGGCGTCCCACTATCGGATTCATCTGGTGGATTTGCCCGGTTTTGGCAACAGCCCGCTGGCAGACGAGGTGGATTACAGCCTGACCTGGCTTGCCGAGCAGGTGGCCGCCATCTTGCCGCAGAAGTGCCATCTGCTTGGCTGGTCGCTCGGCGGTCTGGTGGCAAGCCAGTTGGCGCTGACGCATCCCGATCGGTTGCACTCCCTGATCACGGTAGCCAGCTCTCCCTGCTTTATGGCGCGGGACGAGTGGCCCGGAATTGCCCCCAAGGTACTGACCGGCTTCAACCAGATGCTGGCGGGGGATTTTCGCCAGACCATAGAGCGCTTTCTGGCGATCCAGGCCATGGGCAGTGAACACGCCCGGGACGATATCCGTCAGTTGCGCCACTGGCTGGCCGAGCGCCCGGCGCCCCAGTTTGCCGCACTTGAGGCCGGGCTGACGCTGTTGGCCGAGATTGACCTGCGCGAACCGCTGCGGGAGCTGGATCTGCCCTGGTTGCGGATCTATGGCCGACTGGATTCATTGGTGCCCAAGGCGGCCATTCCCCTGTTGGATGATCTCTACCCTGCCAGCCGCAGCGTGACTCTCAATAAGGCCTCACACGCACCTTTTATCTCCCACCCTGACGAATTCATTGAAATCGTTCGAGATTTTGTTGGCTAAAAAACAGCCGGCAAGCTTCATTAATCCTCTGGTCTGGCGGATAATTAAGCTGTGACCAGAGGAGTAACACCATGCGTATTGATTCTGCTTTCAACAGCGGGGTACAGGGATTTCAGCGAGCCGAGCAGATTGCCGACAAGGCATCTGGTCAGATCGCCCGCCTCAACACCCCCAGCGGGGATCAGGTGCAAGTGACCGATGAGCTTGTCAATCTCAAGGTGGCCGAGCAACAGGCTGGCGCTTCCGCCAAGGTAGTGCAGACTGCCAGCGAGATGATGGGAACCCTGATCGACATCCGGGTGTGAGATGAACATCAATGTCAGTCTGCCTCCTCTTATCCCGACACAGCTGCAACCCCAAGTGGAAGCGGCGAGGACGGATAATCGCCGGGCAGAACTGATCCCGCAGGCCCGAGCGGGCCAAGCCTCCGTTGCCGAATCCGAAGTCGGCTCCCAGAAAGAGAAATCCAAAGCCGGTCAGGCCTCCAGCAATCAGAGCTCCCAGAACAGCCGTGAAACCGGGCAATTAGCCCCGACGACACTGCCAGATAATCGCTTTGTCGAGGCCACCGGTGAGGATGGGCAGCGCAAGCAGCAAGATCCCAAACAGCAGGAGCAGCAACAGCGGCAAGAGCAGCAGGTTCAGGATCTTGTCGAGCGTGACAAGGAGGTGCGCACTCACGAGCAGGCGCACCAGTCTGCGGGTGGAGAGTACGCCAGCTCGCCCACCTATCAGTTTACGCAAGGGCCGGATGGCAAGCGTTATGCTACGGGTGGCGAAGTCCAGATCGATACCAGTGTCGTACCCGGTGACCCTGCGGCTACCATCGCCAAGATGCAGCAGATCCGCGCTGCAGCGCTGGCGCCTGCCGAGCCTTCCGCGCAGGATCTGGCCGTCGCGCGCAGCGCCGCCGCCAGTGAAGCCAAGGCGCGCAAAGAGCTGATGGCCGAGCAGAGCGCAAAATCGGGCGGCGTGCTGAGTGCCTATATGGACAAGCGCAACAGCGTCATCGCGGGCCACTATCAACAGGCTGTCAGCCCGGCCTCGACCCAGTCCCTCAGTCTGCATATCTGAATCCCCCCTCACCAAACTTTCAGCTGCTTTGCCTGTTTTGCAACTAACCTGAAGATCAGGCCCATTCCAATTTCACAGGAGCTGTCATGCATTTCGATGAAGTCAAAGCGGAAGATTTCACCACCTTCTCCCGTGTACCGCCTCCCCACCTGCAGATGGAGCAGTTTCTGATGCAGCTCGGGGGAGGGGGAACTGAAGGAACCAGTTTCAAGAAGAAAGTGATGCTGGCGGCAGGCTGGAGCCACACCGGCGTCGTCTCTTACGGCAAGTATCCGCAAGAGGCCTGCAAGGCATTCAACCGGCTGCGGGAGGTGCTGGCCCAGCATGGAGAGCCCGAGAGCATTCTTGCTGCCCTGACGCAGTGATCCTGAGCTTCGCGTGTAAAAAAGCCCCTTGCGGGGCTTTTTGCATTCAGAGGTGTTCTGGACGGTGTCGTTACTTTTTCGCTTTGGAGAGCGCTGCCGCGAAGGCGTTGCCCATGGCACCACCCATAGGGGGGCTTTGGCGCGGCTCATTTCTTGGTTTAGTGTTGCCAGCACTGCTGTTGCGCGCTTCAGCCGGCTTGCGGGCGGGTTGCCCTGCCTTTTCGTCGAGGCGCATGGTCAGACTGATCCGCTTGCGCGGGGCGTCCACTTCCAGCACCTTGACCCGCACAATGTCGCCCGCCTTGACCACCTCACGGGGATCCTTGACGAAACGGTCGGTCAGGGAGGAGATGTGCACCAGACCGTCCTGATGAACACCGATATCGACGAAGGCGCCGAAGTTGGTGACGTTGGTGACTACACCTTCCAGTACCATCTCTGGCACCAGGTCGCTGATCTGCTCCACACCTTCCTTGAAGGTCGCGGTTTTGAACTCGGGGCGCGGGTCGCGGCCCGGCTTGTCAAGCTCGCCGATGATGTCGGTGACGGTAGGTACGCCGAATTGCTCATCGGTGTAATCGGCCGGTTTCAGGCTGCGCAGCAGGCTGCTGTTGCCGAGCAGGCTCTCCACGGTCTGCTCCAGCTTGGCGAGGATCCGCTCCACGACCGGATAGGACTCCGGGTGTACCGCTGAGCTGTCGAGGGGATTGCTGCCGCCGCGAATGCGCAGGAAGCCGGCGCACTGTTCGAAGGCTTTGGGGCCGAGTCGGCTCACTTTCAGCAACTGCTGACGGCTCTTGAAGGCGCCGTGCTCATCCCGATAGGCGACGATGTTCTGGGCCAACGTCTGGGAGAGGCCGGAAACCCGGTTGAGCAGGGCGACCGAGGCGGTGTTCACATCGACCCCGACCGCGTTCACGCAATCCTCGACCACGGCATCCAGCCGGCGGGCCAGCTGGCTCTGGCCGACGTCGTGCTGATACTGGCCCACCCCGATGCTCTTGGGGTCGATTTTGACCAGCTCGGCCAGCGGGTCTTGCAGGCGGCGGGCGATGGAGACGGCGCCACGGATCGATACGTCGAGATCCGGGAACTCCTGAGAGGCGAGCTCGGAGGCGGAGTAGACCGAGGCCCCCGCTTCGCTCACGACTATCTTCTGCGCCTTAGCGGCGGGGTAGCGCTCGAACAGGTCGCTGACCAGCCGGTCGGTCTCCCGCGAGGCGGTGCCGTTGCCGATGCTGATGAGCTCGACCTTGTGCTTCTGGCACAACTCGCTCAGGGTCTTGAGGCTTTGATCAATCTGGCGTTTTGGTTCGAACGGATAGATGGTGGCGTGATCGACCAGTTTGCCGGTGGCATCCACCACGGCAACCTTGACCCCGGTACGGATGCCCGGATCCAGCCCCATGGTGCAGCGCATGCCGGCCGGGGCCGCCATCAGCAGATCCTTGAGGTTCATGGCGAACACCTTGATTGCCTCCTCCTCTGCCGACTCGCGGATACGGCCGATCAGCTCGGTCTCCATCTGAAGCGACAACTTGATCTTCCAGGTCCAGCTCACCACCCCTTGCAACCATTTGTCGGCCGGGCGGTTCTGCAGATTGAGCTTGAGGTGGTGGGCAATGATCCCTTCGCAGGGGCTGGCACTCTCATCGTCACCGGTGACCAGCGCCAGATTGAGGATCCCCTCATTGCGGCCGCGCAGCATGGCCAGCACCCGGTGGGAGGGGGCCTTGTGCAGTGGTTCGTCGTGTTCGAAATAGTCCTTGAACTTGGCCCCTTCCTGCTCCTTGCCTGCCACCACGCGGGCGCGCAGGGTGGCATTTTGCCACAGGTAGTCGCGCAACTTCTCCAGCAGGTCGGCCTGCTCGGCGAAGCGCTCCATCAGGATATAGCGGGCGCCGTCGAGGGCCGCCTTGCTGTCGGCAATGCCCTGTTCGGGATTGAGGAAGGCGGCAGCCGCTTGCTCGGGATCCTGCATCGGGTCGCTGAGCAGCAGGTTGGCAAGCGGCTCCAACCCGGCTTCGATGGCCATCTGCCCCTTGGTGCGGCGCTTGGGCTTGTAGGGGAGGTAGAGGTCTTCCAGTCGGGTCTTGCTGTCGGCGCCATTCAATTCGCGCATCAGCTCGGGGGTCAGCTTGCCCTGCTCTTCGATGGAGCGAATGATCACCTGACGGCGATCTTCCAGTTCACGCAGATAGCCGAGGCGGCTCTCCAGAGTACGTAGTTGGCTGTCGTCCAGACCGCCGGTCACCTCTTTACGGTAACGGGCGATAAAGGGCACGGTCGAGCCTTCATCCAGCAGGCGCACTGCGGCCTGCACCTGCTCCGGGCGAGCATTGAGCTCATCGGCAATCTGTCTCTCTATGGTTTGCATCATGATGTTGTTGAGGGCCTCTGTGGTCGAGTCCGCGCCATCAGGCGCCAAGTGTGAGCACTATATGGGGTCGTGTTGCGGGATGCCACCCTGCGCCGGGGTCTGCACCAGTCAGACTGATAAAGTCGCAGGGGGGGCGTTTATCTTGCCATTGCACCTGTGACTCAGGATGTGGCTGTAGCAAGCAGCTCGCCAGCAGTCCGGCTATTTGGGGTAGCTGATCTCGTTGATATACCAGCAGACGTCACCAACTGGCGTACGGACGATGGCTTCATCACCGACCTCTTTCTTGAGCAGGGCGCGGGCCATGGGGGAGTCGATGGAGATGTAATCCTTGCGCTCGAAGATCTCGTCATAGCCGACGATGCGAAAGCGCTTGGTCTCGCCCTCTTCGTTTTCCACCTCGACCCAGGCGCCGAAGAAGACCTTGCCCTCCTGTGCGGGGGCATAGTCGACGATCCCCAGCTCTTCGAGACATTTGCGCAGGTAACGCACCCGCCGATCGATCTCCCGCAGCCGCTTCTTGTTGTACTGGTAGTCGGCATTTTCGCTGCGATCCCCAAGACTGGCGGCCCATGCCACCTTCCTGGTGACCTCGGGGCGCTCCTGACGCCAGAGGAAATCGAGCTCTTCTTTCAGCTTGTTGTAGCCTTCGCGTGTGATCAGCTTTGTCTTCATGGTGATGCGGACCTGGTCAAAGAGGGGTAATCATCGCTAACTGCTCGGGAATATTAGCTTTTGTCCTCTTGCTGTCGAGGGAAATCGTGATGGCTCGGCTGGCGCCATTCAGGGAGTAGCTGGCCAGCGTAGTGACTTGATGGCCGTCACGCTCTCGGGATGGGTAATAACCGGTAACATATTTGTGCTTTGCTCCCGCTATATCCCCCCCTAGTATTGGGGGCAGCTAAAGAATGAAGAGGCAAAGCAATGAGTCAGCAGCAATACAAGGTCCTGGTTGTGGACGATGACCTGAAATTACGTTCCCTGTTGGAACGCTATCTCACCGAGCAGGGATTCGTAGTACGCGGCGTGGCCAATGGCGAGCAGGCCGATCGCTTGCTGACTCGTGAAAACTTCAGTCTGATGGTGCTCGACCTGATGTTGCCGGGGGAAGATGGACTCTCCATCTGCCGCCGTCTGCGGGAAGCGGGCAATCAGATCCCGGTGCTGATGCTCACTGCCAAGGGGGATGAAGTCGATCGCATCGTCGGGCTCGAGATGGGGGCCGATGACTATCTGCCCAAGCCGTTCAACCCCCGCGAACTGTTGGCGCGGATCCGTGCCGTGCTGCGCCGTCATACCGTCGAGTTGCCGGGGGCTCCCTCGGCTGCAGAGAAGGTGGTCAACTTCGGCGCCTTCCAGCTCAATCTGGCGACCCGCGAGCTGAGCCGGGATGGCGAGCCGATGGCGCTTACCAGCGGTGAATTTGCGGTGCTAAAAGTGCTGGTCAGCCATCCGCGCGAGCCGCTCTCCCGCGACAAGCTGATGAATCTGGCCCGTGGCCGCGAATACACCGCCACCGAGCGCAGCATCGACGTGCAGGTTTCCCGCCTGCGCCGCCTGCTGGAACAGGATCCGGCCCAGCCCCGCTATCTGCAGACCGTCTGGGGTCTGGGGTATGTGTTCGTGCCAGATGGTGACGGTGCATGAAAAAAGTCGGCAGCATGTTCTCGCGCATGCTCTGGTTTCTGGCTGCCGTCCTGGTGGTCTATCAAGCGGTCTCCTACGTCACCTTCTACAACTATCTGCTGGCGCCGACCGTCAAGCAGATCAGTCACTTGCTGGCCAATCAGGTCAAGCTGATCTTTCCGGTCAACACCGAACAACTGGCGCTGAGTGAAGATGCCGAAGCGCTGGTCTATGTGACGACCGGTACCGACATCTATACCCAGAGCGAGGCGGTGCAGCATGGCTTCAACGATGCCAAGCCATACCCCTATCTGGAGGAGAACATCAGCCGCGAGCTGGGTGGCCCAGCCAAGGTGCGGGTCGAGATCCAGGATCACTACATCATCTGGATCCAGCCGCCCCAGGCCAGCAAAATCTGGGTGCGGATCCCGCTGACCGAGATTGAAGATGACGATATCGAACCCCTCATCATCTATCTGAGCGTGCTGTTGGTGATCACCCTGTTTGCGGCCTGGCGCTTTGCCCGGCAGCTGGTGCGCCCGCTCGAGGATCTCGAAGCTGGCGCTGTTGCGGTGGCCAGAGGCCATTTCCCTGAGGCGTTGGGGGAGCTGGGATCACGGGAAGTGCGGCGACTGACCCGCACCTTCAACCATATGTCCCACTCCATCAAGAGCCTGATCGAAGAGCGTAACCTGATGATGGCGGGGGTTTCCCACGATCTGCGTACCCCGCTGACCCGCATCCGGCTGGCGACCGAGATGATGTCCTCCGGTGACGAGTACCTCAAGGAGAGCATCAACGCCGACATCGATGAGTCCAATGCCATCATCGATCAGTTCATCGACTACATCCGACCGGATGAGGGGCAGGATTTGGAGCCTATCGACCTGACCCAGCTGGTGCATGATACCTTGCTGATCTACTCGGAGCAGGGGCTGGAGGTCGATCTGGCGCTGCCGCAAGAGGCGGTGCGGGTGGCCTGCAATCCGGTAAGTATCCGGCGGGTGTTGAACAACCTCTCAAGCAACTCGCAGCGTTATGGGGCGAGCCGCTTGCATGCCGAGCTCAAGGACGACGGGCACTGGGTGCGCTTGCGCCTTTCTGATGATGGCCCCGGGATTCCGGAGCAGGACTACTCCCGGGTGCTCAAGCCGTTTACTCAGGGTAATGTGGCGCGGACCGTCGGCGGTAGTGGGCTGGGGTTGGCCATCGTGGCCAAGATAGTCGCCCAGCACCACGGCACTATCCGGCTGGGAAGTTCGGATCTCGGCGGCCTGCTGGTCGAGATGCGGCTGCCGAAACATCAGCCACAGGAGTGGATGGATTGAGAGAAGGGCGTATCCGTGGATACGCCCTTCTGCATGGTCAGCTCTTGGTTTCGACTGATGCACGATAGCGTTTACCGTACTTGAGCTGCTGGATCAGCAGGGCGGCAACGATGAGCGCCAACCCGATGGGGGTGGCCGGATGGATGGTTTCGCCGATCAGCAGATTGAGCAGCACCAGTGAGGCAAACGGCGAGATAAAGATGAGGTTGCTGATGGGGGCCGTGTTGTTGGCATGGCGCAGCGCCATCAGCCAGAGCACGAAACCGAAACCCATTTCGAACAGTCCCACATAGATGGCTCCAGCCCATCCCTGCCAGGCGGTCATGGCAAAATCGGAGAGCAACCAGGTCGCCACGACGATAAAAGGCAGGCTGATCATAAAGCCGAGCAACAGGCTGACAATGGGATCGCCCTGATTGCGGGTGTTGAGGATCCAGTAGCTGGCCCAGATGAGGGTCGAGACCAGCGCCAGCGTCACGCCGAGGGGGCTGTCGAACTGGAGGCCGAATACATCCCCTCTGGTGGCGATCACCAGCGCGCCAAAATACCCCAGCACGATAGCGACGCCATCACGCCGACGCAGCTTCTGGCCGAGGAAGGGGACGGCCAGCAGACTGAGGGTAATGGCCCAGGTGTAGTTGAGGGTCTGTGCCTGCTGGGCAGGCAACAGGTCATAGGCCTTGAATAGCAACAGGTAATAGAGAAAGGGGTTCAGCACGCCCAGAGTCAGGTAGTAGAAAGGGCGGGCCTTGATGTAGCTCCCCAGCAGCGGCAGTTTGCCCTGTTTGGCGACGACGGCTGTCAGCGTGAGAGTCGAGGTGAAGGCGGCCACAAGCAACAGTTGCACAGGTTCGAAATAGGCGAGGGAAATCTTGAAGGCTGTGGCGACCGTCGACCAGAGGGCAACGGCGCAAAGGCCATACTGATAGGCTTTCTTTTGATCTTTGAGCATGGGATGTCGTTCCACTGACAGAGGCAAGCGCACAGTCTACCAGTCTGCTTGTAACATTGTCGTTACCTTGGTGTCGGCAGCAGAGTGTGTTGCCGCAGGCGAGATCCATCTGCCACATAAAACTGCGCATAATCTGTTCGCTCTCCCTTGCGCAAATTTGAAAAATCCGTATAATCCCCTCCGCTTACCCATGAGGTGAGCCAGACGATATGTCTGCTGCTGAGTTTCCTGTTTACAGGAGCCAGCCATACAGTCCTCCCGATATGGGGGGAAACGTGAAAAATCACACCTCTGGCGGGAGCAATCTCGGTCGGGCGGTGTTGATTTATGTTCTTTTATCTATTGGAGCTCTGTCAATGCAGAACCAAAGAATCCGTATCCGCCTGAAGGCTTTTGATCATCGCCTGATTGATCAATCCACTGCGGAAATCGTTGAAACTGCTAAGCGCACTGGCGCGCAGGTTCGCGGTCCTATTCCGCTGCCGACTCGCAAAGAGCGCTTCACCGTCCTGATCTCCCCGCACGTCAACAAAGATGCGCGTGATCAGTACGAGATCCGCACTCACAAGCGTCTGGTAGACATCGTTGAGCCGACTGACAAGACCGTAGACGCCCTGATGCGTCTGGATCTGGCAGCTGGTGTAGACGTCCAGATCAGCCTGGGTTAATTACGGAAAGAGGTTGATAACAATGACAATCGGTCTTGTAGGTCGCAAAGTGGGTATGACTCGCATCTTCACTGAAGATGGCGTTTCTATCCCGGTGACTGTTATCGAAGTTGAAGCTAACCGTGTAACTCAGGTCAAATCTGTAGAAACCGACGGCTACAACGCTATTCAGGTTACCACTGGCGCCAAGAAAGCCAGCCGTGTGACCAAGCCGGAAGCTGGCCACTTCGCCAAAGCTGGTGTAGAAGCCGGTCGCGGTCTGTGGGAATTCCGCCTGAACAACGGTGAAACTTTCACTGTTGGTAGCGAGCTGAAAGTAGATCTTCTCGCTGACGTTAAGCTGGTAGACGTTACCGGCACATCCAAAGGTAAGGGCTTTGCTGGTACTGTTAAGCGCCACAACTTCCGCACCCAGGATATGACCCACGGTAACTCCTTGTCTCACCGCGTTCCGGGTTCTATCGGTCAGAACCAGACTCCGGGTCGTGTATTCAAGGGCAAAAAGATGGCTGGTCACATGGGTGCTGAGCGTGTAACGACTCAGAACCTGGAACTGGTTCGTGTTGACGCTGAACGCAACCTGCTGCTCATCAAAGGTGCAGTACCGGGTGCAACCAACGGCAACGTGATCGTCAAACCTGCCGTCAAAGCGTAACGTCTGAGGAGATAGTAATGGAATTGGTAATGAAAGACGCCAAGAGCGCTCTTGAAGTTTCCGAGACTACCTTCGGGCGCGAATTCAACGAAGCTCTGGTTCACCAGGTCGTCGTTGCATATGCCGCTGGTGCCCGTCAGGGTACTCGTGCGCAGCTGACTCGCTCTGAAGTGTCTGGTGGCGGCAAAAAGCCGTGGCGTCAGAAGGGTACTGGTCGTGCCCGTGCTGGCTCCATCCGTTCGCCCATCTGGCGTTCCGGTGGTGTGACTTTTGCTGCTAAGCCGCAAGATCACAGCCAGAAAGTAAACAAGAAGATGTACCGCGGCGCTATCCGTAGCATTCTGTCCGAGCTGGTACGTCAAGAGCGCCTGATCGTTGTTGAGAAGTTCGGCATCGAAGCTCCGAAGACCAAAGAACTGATCGCCAAGCTGAAAGAAATGGAACTGACTGACGTTCTGATCGTGACTGCTGAAGTCGATGAGAACCTGTTCCTGGCTGCTCGCAACCTGTACAAAGTTGACGTGCGTGACGTTGCCGGTATCGACCCGGTCAGCCTGATCGCTTTCGACAAGGTTCTGATGACTGCTGACGCAGTTAAGCAAATCGAGGAGATGCTGGCATGATCCGTGAAGAGCGTCTGCTGAAAGTTCTGAAGGCTCCGCACATCTCTGAAAAGAGCACCATGGTTGCAGAAAAGCAGAACACTATCGTGTTCAAAGTTGCTGTTGATGCTACCAAGGCGGAAGTCAAAGCTGCAGTTGCGAAACTGTTCGAGGTCGAAGTTGAGACCGTCCGTACCCTGAACATGAAGGGTAAGACCAAGCGCGCAGGTGCACGCGTAGGCCGTCGTTCCGATTGGAAAAAGGCTTATGTGACCCTGAAAGCTGGTCAGGACATCGACTTCATGGGCGCAGCCGAGTAAGAGGAGTTCTCAAAAATGGCAATCGTTAAGTGCAAGCCTACTTCTCCGGGCCGCCGCCACGTCGTCAAGATCGTCAATCAAGAGCTGTATAAGGGCAAGCCCTTCGCCGCTCTGCTGGACAGCAAAAGCAAGTCCGGTGGTCGTAACAACAACGGCCGTATCACTACCCGTCATATCGGTGGTGGTCACAAGCAGCACTACCGTATCGTCGACTTCAAGCGCGACAAAGACGGTATCCCGGCTAAAGTAGAGCGCCTGGAATACGATCCGAACCGTACCGCTAACATCGCTCTGGTGTTGTATGCAGATGGTGAGCGTCGTTACATCCTGGCTCCGAAAGGCCTGAAAGCTGGTGACGCGATCGCTTCTGGTGCTGATGCAGCCATCAAGGTAGGTAACGCCCTGCCGATGCGCAACATCCCGGTTGGTTCTACCGTTCACGCTGTAGAGATGAAGCCTGGTAAAGGTGCCCAGCTGGCTCGTTCCGCTGGTACTTTCATCCAGATCCTGGCTCGTGAAGGTAACTATGTAACTCTGCGTCTGCGTTCCGGCGAAGTACGTAAAGTTCTGGCCGAGTGCCGCGCTACCATCGGTGAAGTCGGTAACTCCGAGCACATGTTGCGTCAACTGGGTAAAGCCGGTGCAAACCGCTGGCGTGGTATTCGTCCGACCGTTCGCGGTATGGCGATGAACCCGGTTGACCACCCGCACGGTGGTGGTGAGGGTCGTAACAAGGGCATGCAGCCTGTGTCCCCATGGGGCCAGAAGGCTAAAGGCTTCAAGACCCGTAAGAACAAGCGTACCGACAAGTACATCGTACGTCGTCGTAACAAGTAATTGTTAACATAGAGGAATCACCATGCCACGTTCTCTCAAGAAGGGTCCATTTATTGACCTGCACTTGCTGAAGAAGGTAGAGAAAGCGGTGGAAAGCGGGGATAAAAAGCCGGTTAAAACCTGGTCCCGTCGTTCAATGATCATCCCGAACATGATCGGTTTGACCATCGCTGTCCATAATGGTCGTCAGCACGTTCCGGTTTTCGTTACCGAAGAAATGATCGGTCACAAACTGGGTGAATTCGCACCGACTCGTACTTATCGCGGCCATGCTGCTGATAAGAAGGCTAAGAAGCGCTAAGGGATAAATGATGGAAGCTATCGCTAAACACCGTTATGCCCGTACTTCTGCCCAGAAAGCTCGTCTGGTAGCCGATCAAGTACGTGGTCTGTCCGTAGACAAGGCTCTGAATATCCTGACCTTCAGCCCGAAAAAGGCTGCAGTGCTGGTTAAGAAAGTGCTGGAATCTGCCATTGCAAACGCTGAGCACAACGAAGGCGCCGATATCGACGCGCTGCGTGTTGCTACTATCATGGTCGACGAAGGTCCCTCCATGAAGCGCATCCGTCCGCGTGCCAAAGGTCGTGCGGATCGTATCCTCAAGCGTACCGCTCACATCACTGTAGTGGTATCCGACGCTAAGGCTGGGAGATAAGCAATGGGTCAGAAAGTACATCCTAATGGCATTCGCCTGGGTATTACCAAGCCTTGGAATTCTACCTGGTTCGCGAACACCAAAGACTTCGCTGACAACCTGTACAGCGATTTTCAAGTACGCCAGTTCCTGACCAAGGAACTGAAAAACGCGTCCTTGTCCAAGATCACCATTGAGCGTCCGGCCAAGAGCATCCGTGTGACCATTCACACCGCTCGTCCGGGTGTTGTAATCGGTAAGAAAGGCGAAGACGTTGAGAAGCTGCGCAAAGCTGTAGCCACTATTGCTGGCGTGCCTGCTCAGATCAACATTTCCGAAGTCCGCAAGCCGGAGCTGGATGGCAAACTCGTTGCCGACAGCATCACTTCCCAGCTGGAGCGTCGTGTAATGTTCCGTCGTGCTATGAAGCGCGCCGTACAGAACGCAATGCGCCTGGGTGCCAAGGGCATCAAAGTGGAAGTTTCCGGTCGTCTGGGCGGCGCTGAAATCGCGCGTACCGAATGGTACCGTGAAGGTCGTGTGCCGTTGCACACCCTGCGTGCCGACATCGACTACGCAACTTCTGAAGCCCACACCACTTACGGTGTGATCGGCGTTAAAGTTTGGATCTTCAAGGGCGAAGTTCTGGGCGGTCTGGCTGCTGTTAACGCTGCCGCTGCTCAAGAGCAAGCTCCTGCAAAGCCCAAGCGTGACAACAAGCGCCGCGCTGCTAAGTAAGGAGATTCGGTAAATGTTGCAACCTAAGCGTACTAAATTCCGCAAGACCCACAAGGGTCGTAACCGCGGTCTGGCCACCTCTGGTAACGAAGTATCCTTCGGTACCTTTGGCCTGAAGGCGACATCCCGTGGTCAACTGACTGCTCGTCAAATCGAAGCAGCCCGTCGTGCCATGACCCGTCACGTTAAGCGTCAAGGTAAGATCTGGATCCGTGTGTTCCCGGACAAGCCCATCACCGAAAAGCCCCTCGAAGTTCGTATGGGTAAAGGTAAGGGTAACGTGGAATACTGGGTTTGCCCGATCCAGCCTGGCAAGGTTCTGTACGAGATGGACGGTGTACCTGAGGCTCTGGCGCGTGAAGCGTTTGCCCTGGCCGCAGCTAAGCTGTCTGTTCAGACCACTTTCGTAATTAAGACGGTGATGTGATGAAAGCCCAAGATCTGCGTCAAAAGAGCGTCGAAGAACTGAACCAGGAGCTGCTGGGCCTGCTGCGTGAGCAATTCAACATGCGCATGCAAGCGTCCACCGGCCAGCTGGCTCAGACTCACACTCTGAAACAAGTGCGTCGTGACGTCGCACGTATCAAGACTGTACTGACTGAGAAGGCAGGTGCGTAATGACTGACAAGATCCGTACTCTGCAAGGTCGTGTAATCAGCGACAAGATGGACAAGTCCATCACTGTTGCTATCGAGCGCAAGGTAAAGCACCCGATCTACGGTAAGATCATCAAGCGCACTACCAAGCTGCACGTACATGACGAAAACAACGAGTGCAAAGCTGGCGACCTCGTGGAAATCCGCGAATGCCGCCCGCTGTCCAAGACCAAGTCCTGGACCCTGGTTGCCGTTGTAGAAAAGGCCTAATCGGTACTTTGTAGTCCAAGCGGCCCCTTTCAGGGGCCGTTTGTTTTTTAGGCTACCTTTTCTGAAAATCCTGTGTTATAGTTTCGCGCCTTTTGAAGGCAGCCAGATCCCATTAGGGATAAGAAGTAAACAAAGCGGAGCACTAAGATGATCCAGATGCAAAGTATGCTGGGTGTTGCCGACAACTCCGGCGCTCGCAGTGTAATGTGTATTAAGGTTCTGGGTGGCTCGCACCGCCGTTACGCCGGCATCGGCGACATCATCAAGGTTTCCATCAAGGAAGCCATTCCTCGCGGTAAAGTGAAGAAAGGTGATGTGTATAACGCGGTGGTCGTACGCACCCGTAAAGGCGTTCGTCGTCCGGACGGCTCTGTCATCCGTTTCGACAACAATGCGGCTGTGTTGCTTAACAACAACCAACAGCCAATCGGTACTCGTATTTTTGGCCCGGTGACCCGTGAACTGCGTAATGAGAAGTTCATGAAGATTGTGTCCCTGGCACCCGAAGTACTGTAAGGAGTCGAACGATGGCAGCTAAAATCCGTCGCGAAGACGAAGTGATTGTTCTTACCGGCAAAGACAAGGGCAAGCGTGGCAAAGTCACTCAAGTCCTGATTGCAAAAGGTAAGGTAATCGTGGAAGGCATCAACCAGGTGAAGAAACACCAGAAGCCGGTACCCGCACTGGGTCAGGCTGGCGGTATCGTCACCAAAGAAGCCCCCATCGATGTATCAAACGTAGCGCTGTTCAACTCTGCCACTGGCAAAGCTGACCGCGTTGGTTTCCGGATTGAAGACGGCAAAAAAGTCCGTTTCTTCAAATCCACCGGCGAACTTGTGAAGTAATTGGAGTTTAACGATGGCGAAACTGCATGATTACTACAAATCCGATGTAGTAAATGAACTGTCCAAGCAGTTCGGTTACAAGACTATCATGCAAGTCCCTCGGATCGAGAAAATCACCCTGAACATGGGTGTTGGTGAAGCGATCTCTGACAAGAAATTGCTGGAAAATGCTGCTGCCGATATGGCTGCCATTTCCGGTCAGAAGCCGCTGATCACCAAAGCTCGCAAATCTGTTGCGGGCTTCAAGATTCGTGAAGGCTACCCGATAGGTTGTAAAGTAACCCTGCGTGGCGAGCGTATGTGGGAGTTCCTGGAACGGCTGATCTGCATCTCCGTACCGCGTATCCGTGACTTCCGTGGCCTGAACGCTAAAGCGTTCGACGGTCGTGGTAACTACTCCATGGGCGTGCGTGAGCAGATCATCTTCCCGGAAATCGACTATGACAAAGTCGATCGCGTCCGTGGTCTGGATATCACCATCACCACTTCCGCGAATACCGATGAAGAAGGCCGTGCTCTGCTGGCTGCCTTTAACTTCCCATTCCGCAAGTAAGGTTAGGGTTATGGCTAAAACATCCATGAAAGCGCGCGAAGCAAAGCGTGCCAAGCTGGTAGCCAAGTACGCGACCAAGCGTGCCGAGCTGAAAGCTATCATCGTTGACATGAACGCTTCTGAAGAAGCGCGTTGGGATGCTGTACTGCAACTGCAACAGCTGCCCCGTGATTCCAGTCCGTCCCGCCAGCGTAACCGTTGCAATATTACTGGTCGTCCGCACGGTTTCCTGCGCAAGTTTGGCCTGTCTCGCATCAAGGTGCGTGAGCATGCCATGAAGGGCGAAATTCCGGGCCTGAAGAAGGCTTCTTGGTAACGAATCTCGGGAGTTAGACTTATGAGCATGCAAGATCCGATCGCGGATATGCTGACCCGCATCCGTAACGGTCAGGCGGCGAGCAAAGTTGCGGTTTCCATGCCTTCTTCCAAGCTGAAAGTGGCTATCGCCAAAGTGCTGAAAGAAGAAGGTTACATCGCTGGCTACTCCGTAGCTGGTGACGTGAAGCCGGAACTGGAAATTGAACTGAAATATTTCCAGGGCAAGCCAGTTGTAGAACTGATCCAACGCGTAAGCCGTCCAGGCCTGCGTATTTACAAGCGCACTACTGATCTGCCGAAAGTTATGGGCGGTCTCGGTGTTGCTATCGTGTCCACGTCTAAAGGTGTGATGACTGACCGTGCTGCTCGCAAAGCAAGCATGGGCGGTGAGATCATCTGCTACGTCGCTTAATAGGAGGTAGGAAATGTCTCGTGTTGCTAAGGCACCCGTCACTATTCCTGCTGGCGTAGAGGTGACTCTGAACGGCCAGGAACTGACCATCAAAGGTGGTAAAGGTTCTCTGGTTCGCTCTATTCACGCCGGTGTAGAAGTGACCAAAGAAGACAATGTACTGAAGTTCGCCCCGCGCGGCAGCATCGCTGGTGCTGACGCTCAGGCCGGTACTGCCCGTGCATTGGTCAACAACATGGTAATCGGTGTTACCCAAGGCTTCGAGCGCAAGCTGCAGCTGGTTGGTGTAGGTTATAAAGCCTCCATCAAGGGCAATGCTGTTGCGCTGGCTCTGGGCTTCTCTCACCCGGTAGAGCATGCGCTGCCGGCTGGTGTGACCGCTGAGTGCCCGACTGCTACAGAAATCGTTCTGCGTGGCGTCGACAAGCAGCTGGTTGGCCAAGTCGCCGCCGATATCCGTGCTTACCGCGCTCCGGAGCCCTACAAGGGCAAGGGTGTACGCTATGCCAACGAGCAAGTGCGTACTAAAGAAGCTAAGAAGAAGTAAGGTAACACTATGGACAAGAAAGCAGCTCGTCTCCGTCGTGCTACTCGTGCTCGGAAAAAGATGCAGGAACTGGGAGCTACCCGTCTGGTTGTTCACCGTACCCCGCGTCATATCTATGCGCAGGTTATTGCAGCCAACGGTTCCGAAGTTCTGGCCTCTGCTTCCACAGTAGAGAAAGCCATCAGTGAAGCTCTGAAATACACCGGTAACGCAGATGCTGCTACCGCTGTAGGTAAGGCTATCGCTGAGCGTGCTATTGCCAAAGGCGTTCAGAACGTATCTTTCGATCGTTCCGGTTTCAAGTATCACGGTCGCATCGCTGCCCTGGCAGCTGCCGCACGTGACGCTGGTCTTCAGTTCTAAGCTAGGAGTCGAAGATGGCTAAAGTCGAATCTCAAGCCGGCGAACTGCAAGAAAAGCTCATTGCAGTAAACCGTGTTTCGAAAACTGTTAAAGGTGGTCGTATCATGTCCTTCACCGCGTTGACCGTGGTGGGTGATGGTAACGGCCGTGTAGGTTACGGTTACGGTAAAGCCCGTGAAGTTCCGGCTGCTATTCAAAAAGCAATGGAACAGGCTAAGCGTAACCTGAACAAGGTTGAGCTGAACAACGGCACTCTGCACCACCCGGTGCGTGGTGTTCACTCTGGCTCCACCGTGTTCATGAAGCCGGCCTCCCAAGGTACTGGTATCATTGCAGGCGGCGCTATGCGTGCTGTTCTGGAAGTTGCCGGTATCCACAACGTGCTGGCCAAGACCTACGGTTCCACCAACCCAATCAACGTTGTTCGCGCTACTGTAGACGCTCTGGTTCACGGTCAATCACCGGAACAGATCGCTGCCAAGCGTGGTCTGCGCGTTGAAGAAATTCTGGGGTAATGCGACATGGCTAACACTGTAAAAGTAACTCAAACTCGCAGCTCTATCGGCCGTCTGCCAAAGCACAAGGCGACTCTGCGTGGTCTGGGTCTGCGTCGCATTGGTCACACCGTTGAGCTGGAAGATACTCCTTGCGTACGCGGCATGATCAACCAGGTTTATTACATGGTTAAGGTGGAGGGCTAAGCATGCGTCTGAACACTCTGTCTCCGGCCGCTGGTTCCAAGCCTGAAAAACAACGTCGTGGTCGTGGTATCGGCTCCGGCCTGGGCAAGACTGGTGGTCGTGGTGTTAAAGGCCAGACCTCTCGTTCCGGTGGCGGTAAAGTCCGCAACGGTTTCGAAGGCGGCCAGATGCCTTTGAAAATCCGTCTGCCGAAGTTCGGTTTCTTCTCTCGCAAATCTTTGGTTTCTGCCGAAGTGCGTCTGAACGAAATCGCCCTGGTAGAAGGTGATGTGGTCGACCTGAGCACTCTGAAGCAAGCCGGTGTTGTTACTAAGAACATCGTGTTCGCTAAAGTTGTTCTGTCAGGCAACATTGACCGTGCTGTGACCGTTCGTGGTCTGTCCGTCACCAAAGGTGCACGCGCAGCCATCGAGGCCGCTGGCGGTAAAATCGAGGAATAATCAGTACAATGGCTAAGAAACCAGGATTGGATGTTAAAGCACAGGGTGGTCTGAGTGAACTGAAGAGCCGTCTGCTCTTCGTTCTCGGGGCGATTATCGTTTTCCGTGCAGGCTCTTATGTGCCGATTCCTGGTATTGACGCCGCCGTACTGGCCGAGTTGTTCCAGCAACAGAAGGGCACCATCATTGAGATGTTCAACATGTTCAGTGGTGGTGCACTCTCGCGTGCTTCTATTCTTGCGTTGGGGATCATGCCGTACATTTCGGCATCGATCATTATCCAGCTGCTGACAGTGGTTCACCCCGCTCTTGCTGAACTCAAGAAAGAAGGTGAATCCGGCCGTCGCAAGATTAGCCAATATACCCGTTGGGGCACGCTGGTTTTGGGAACTTTCCAGGCCATTGGTATTGCAACCGGTCTGCCGAATATGATGCATGGACTCGTGACTAATCCGGGTCTAGGCTTCTATTTCACAGCGGTTGTGAGTCTGGTCACCGGTACCATGTTTTTGATGTGGTTGGGTGAGCAGATTACCGAGCGTGGGATTGGTAATGGTATCTCGTTGATTATTTTCACAGGTATCGTTGCTGGTCTGCCGCATGCCATTGGCGCTACGGCCGAACAGGCACGTCAAGGGGAATTGCACATCCTGCTGTTGTTGTTGCTGGGCTTGATTGTTTTCGCAGTGACTTACTTTGTGGTGTTCGTGGAGCGTGGTCAGCGTCGTATCGTCGTTAACTATGCCAAACGTCAACAAGGCCGCCAGGTATTTGCCGCGCAAAGCACACACCTGCCGTTGAAAGTGAATATGGCTGGTGTGATTCCTGCGATTTTCGCATCCAGTATCATCCTCTTCCCGGGGACCATTACCTCTTGGTTTGGTCAGGGCGAGGGTAAAGTAGCTGATATCCTGCAACAGGTCTCTATGGTCCTGCAGCCGGGTCAACCGCTTTACGAGATGCTGTATGCAGCAGCCATTATCTTCTTCTGCTTCTTCTATACCGCGCTGGTGTTCAACCCCCGCGAGACAGCAGATAACCTGAAGAAGAGTGGAGCCTTTATCCCGGGGATCCGCCCGGGCGAGCAGACAGCACGTTACATCGATAAGGTTATGACTCGCCTGACATTGGCAGGTGCGCTCTATATAACCTTTATCTGTCTGGTACCCCAGTTCTTGATGACTGCCTGGAACGTACAGTTCTACTTCGGTGGCACTTCGCTGCTGATTATTGTGGTAGTTATCATGGACTTCATGGCTCAGGTACAAACCCATATGATGTCTCATCAATATGGCGACGTCCTGAGGAAGGCCAACCTGAAGGGCTACGGCCGCTAAAGGTCGGCGTAGTTACGGAGTTAAGCAATGAAAGTTCGTGCTTCCGTTAAGGCAATCTGCCGTAACTGCAAAATCATCAAGCGTCACGGTGTGGTGCGTGTGATTTGCAGCGAGCCAAAGCATAAACAGCGCCAAGGCTAATTTTTTACGGTTAGTACTTGCAACAAATAGTTGTGCTGGCTAATATAGCCAGCCAACTTTTGTTGTGTATTGGTTGACCGCCACGTATCCGCTCACGGGCTTTGTGGTGGTCGTAATCTACTATATGTAGGAGTGAATAGTGGCCCGTATCGCTGGCATTAACATTCCTGACCATAAGCATGCAGTCATCGCTTTGACTGCTATTTATGGCGTCGGTCGTACCCGCTCCAAGGCCATCTGTGCCGCAGCCGGTATCGCTGAGAATGTGAAAATTAAAGACCTGGACGAAGCTCAGATTGAGAGTCTGCGTGAACAAGTAGGTAAATTCACCGTTGAAGGTGACCTGCGTCGTCAGATTTCCATGAACATCAAGCGATTGATGGATCTGGGTTGCTACCGTGGTTTGCGTCACCGTCGTAGCCTGCCTGTTCGTGGTCAACGTACCAAGACCAACGCTCGTACCCGTAAGGGTCCGCGCAAGGCTATCAAGAAGTAACGGGAAGGTAGAAAATGGCTAAAACTCCGACTCGTGCTCGCAAGCGCGTTAAAAAGCAAGTGAGCGACGGTATTGCGCACGTTCATGCATCTTTCAACAACACAATCGTGACCATTACTGACCGTCAGGGCAATGCTCTGTCTTGGGCTACTTCTGGTGGTTCCGGTTTCCGTGGTTCTCGTAAGTCCACCCCGTTCGCTGCTCAGGTAGCTGCCGAGCGCGCTGGTGAGATGGCCAAAGAATATGGCGTCAAGAACCTGGAAGTCATGGTCAAAGGTCCGGGTCCCGGTCGTGAGTCTTCCATCCGCGCCCTGAACGCGGCTGGTTTCCGCATCACTAACATTACTGATGTGACTCCGATCCCGCACAACGGTTGTCGTCCTCCCAAGAAGCGCCGCGTATAACGCTGTAGCTACTTGGTCTAGGATTGTTGGAGAAAGAAGATGGCAAGATATATCGGTCCTAAGCTTAAGCTTAGCCGTCGTGAGGGCACCGACCTCTTCCTGAAGTCAGGTGTTCGTGCGATTGATTCTAAGTGCAAGATTGACACCGCCCCTGGTCAGCACGGTGCGCGTAAAGCGCGTCTGTCCGACTACGGTGTTCAGCTGCGCGAGAAACAAAAAGTTCGTCGTATCTACGGCGTATTGGAAAAACAGTTCCGCAACTACTACCGCGACGCTGCCCGTCAAAAGGGTAACACCGGTGAAAACCTGTTGCAGCTGCTGGAAGGTCGTTTGGACAACGTTGTTTACCGTATGGGCTTCGGCGCTACCCGTGCTGAATCTCGTCAGCTGGTGAGCCACAAGGCCATCATGGTAAACGGTCGCGTTGTGAACATTCCTTCTTTCCAGGTTTCCCCTGAGGACGTGATCTGCGTTCGTGAGAAGGCTAAGAAGCAAGCGCGTATCAAAGCTTCCCTGGAAGTTGCTGGTCAGCGTGAGAAGCCGACTTGGGTAGAGGTTGACGCCGCTAAAATGGAAGGTGCTTTCAAGCGTCTGCCAGAGCGTTCCGACCTGTCTGCCGACATTAACGAACAGCTGATCGTCGAGCTTTACTCCAAGTAAAGCTAGCTTCTAAAGAGAGGACACAATGCTGGGTTCTGTAACAGATTTTCTTAAACCGCGGCTAGTTGACATCGAGCAAGTTAGCCCGACTCATGCGAAAGTGACTCTTGAGCCACTCGAGCGTGGCTTTGGTCACACGCTGGGCAACGCCCTGCGTCGTATTTTGCTGTCATCTATGCCCGGTTGTGCAGTTACTGAAGTCGAAATTGACGGGGTACTGCATGAGTACAGCAGCAAAGAAGGTGTACAGGAAGACATTCTTGAAATCCTGCTCAACCTGAAAGGTATCGCTGTGAAGCTGGAAGGCAAGGACGAGGTAACTCTGTCCCTGACCAAGTCTGGAACAGGCCCCGTTACCGCTGGTGATATCACTCACGGTGATGAAGTCGAGATCGTAAACCCGGAGCACGTAATCTGCCACCTGACTGGTGCCAATGCTGAAATCAGCATGCGCCTGAAAGTTCAGCGCGGTCGTGGTTATGTGCCTGCTTCTGCTCGTGTTCACAACGATGATGAAGAGCGTCCTATTGGTCGCCTGCTGCTGGACTCCGCGTTCAGCCCCATCGTTCGTATTGCCTACAATGTTGAGGCAGCACGTGTGGAACAGCGTACCGACTTGGACAAGCTGGTCATCGACATGGAGACCAATGGTACCCTGGATCCTGAAGAAGCCATCCGTCGTTCTGCCACTATCCTGGCCGAGCAACTGGAAGCCTTCGTGGATCTGCGCGATGTCAGCGTGCCCGAGAAGAAAGAAGAGAAACCCGAGTTTGATCCGATTCTGCTACGTCCTGTCGATGATTTGGAGCTGACAGTTCGTTCTGCGAACTGTCTGAAGGCAGAAGCTATCCACTATATTGGTGATCTGGTACAGCGTACCGAAGTTGAGTTGCTTAAGACTCCTAACCTCGGTAAGAAGTCCCTGACTGAGATCAAGGACGTGTTGGCCTCCCGTGGTCTGTCTCTTGGCATGCGCCTTGAGAACTGGCCGCCCGCCAGCATCGCTGACGAGTAATCCAGATTACGGGTTTCACAGATTTAGTTAGAAGGATAAGGTCATGCGCCATCGTTTGAGTGGTCGTCAACTGAACCGGAACAGCAGCCATCGTCAGGCAATGTTCCGCAACATGGCCAGCTCCCTGGTTCGTCATGAGATCATCAAGACGACTCTGCCTAAGGCAAAAGAGCTGCGTCGTGTAGTTGAACCGCTGATCACCCTTGCCAAGACTGATAGCGTTGCTAATCGTCGCCTGGCATTTGCCCGTACTCGCGATAACGCGATCGTGGCTAAGCTGTTCAATGAACTGGGCCCGCGCTACCTGGAGCGCGCCGGCGGTTATACTCGCATTTTGAAATGCGGTTTCCGTGCAGGCGACAACGCCCCTATGGCTTATATTGAGCTGGTAGACCGCCCGGCCGCTGCTGAAGCAGCTGCTGAGTGATAAAGAAAAAGCCGGGCTTGTCCCGGCTTTTCTTTTAATCCATTCTGATACTGCCTCAACTGCCTCAACTGCCTCAACTGCCTCAACTGCCTCAACTGCCTCAACTGCCTCAACTGCCTCAACTGCCTCAACTGCCTC
>NZ_JAPDCI010000010.1:165104-165655 GCF_027705905.1 Aeromonas sp. Y293-4
GCCTCAACTGCCTCAACTGCCTCAACTGCCTCAACTGCCTCAACTGCCTCAACTGCCTCAACTGCCTCAACTGCCTCCACTCATTATTCAACTTCTCCTATATAGGAAGTAAGAGTTGTTCCTGACCTGGCGAAATGGTGAATTGTCTGTTCATTTCATCCAAACATCGCTGGCCAGCTCGATATCACCCACCAGTGTCGCGCAGGGATCTACATATACTCCTTTGCCCAGTTGTGGGCGTTTTCCCTTGTAGGGTCTCAGTCGCAAGTCCATCTTGGCCTCCTTGTTTTCGGCCATTCTAGCAATCTTGAACCGGTTTCTGTGGGTAAGTTTGTATAAAAGCTGTGGTTGGATATGAATAACTAAAAAAGTGCTGTTTTTTGCAATTTTATTGCAGATAAGGGGTTGCCAGAAAGAATCTGTTCCCTATAATGCGCCTCCATCGACAGGGCAAGCGGCAACGCAAACAACCTTGTCGATAACCTCGAAAAGCCTTTGAAAATAAGGCTTGACTCGAGAAGGCGGTTGAGTAGAATTCCACTCCCGCAGCA